>CALKTZ010000308.1 GCA_937997355.1 uncultured Planctomycetales bacterium
AGGATCGCTGGGAAGGGGTAAATACGACGGCCCAGCAGATCCGAGAGCTTTTCAACAAGGTCCATTCCAACATCGACGACAAGAAGGCCCCCGACTACGGCTCGGTGGCAAAGGACATCGACGAGGCGATCGGCCGCCTCGGCGCCATCAAGGCATCGCCCTCGTCCAAGGGTTGACGGACGGTCTTAGGGAGCTCACCACATGACTCAGTTAAGGGGTTTCGCAGGTCCGCTCGGCCCCCGCAGACCAAGCTACGGGGTTGCAGCATTCGCAGCCGCGATGCTATCGCTCCAGATATCCGCCGCGGCACACGAGGGGCACGCGGCACTCCCCTCCAAGGGAGCGACCGTCCAGGGCAACCACCTCATGGTGACGGCGAAGGCGCTCCGCTCGCTAGGGGTCGAGCTCGAGAAAGTGACACTCCGGGACCTCCGTCGCGTGGTCCGGGCCAGGGCCCGAGTCGAGCTCCCCTGGTACCAGCAGGCGATGATCGCCTCGCTGGTGCCGGGCCGGGTCGAGCGGACATCCGTCCGGCCGGGAGAGCCGATCAAGGCTGGCATGGAGCTGGCCAGGCTCGAGAGCCTCGAGCTGGAGGATTTCCAGCGCGATTTACTCAAGGCAGATGCGGAACTCGTCCTGACCCAGAAGATCGTCGAGCAGCGAGTGGGTCTCGGTAAGCTCGATGCCGTCGCGGGGGTCACCATCCTCCATGCGAAGCATAAGCGCGACGAGGCGGCGACGGACGTCGTCGTCGCCACCCAGAAGCTGCTCGCATTGGGGATCGATCGTAATGCCATCAGAAGGCTTCGCGAGACGAAGCGGCCCGTCGGAGTGTTGACGATCAAGAGTCCCATCGACGGCGTCATCTCCGAGGCCGATGTGCGGGGCGGTCAGGTCGTCTCGACCGACCAGCATCTCTACCATATCGTCGACACTTCGAAGGTCTCGATCGTCGCCGAAGTCCTGGAGGCGGACATCGCTTCCGTGAAGGTCGGCATGCCGATGCGGGCCGAATTCCCGACGCTGAAGCTCCCGGTCGAAGGCCGCGTCGATCACGTCCATCCCGCCCTCGATCTCAGGTCCCGCATCCGCGAGGCAGTCGCGCACGTCGCCAACCCGGGCGGGGTCCTGAAGCCCGGACAGTCCGGCCGCGTCGAGATCGAGGTGGGGAAGGTCGAGCAGGCCATCGCCTGTCCCGGACGCGCCCTCATCAATTCCCCCGGTGGGCCTTTCGTCCTCATCGGCCGTGCCGCGGGCCGATTCGAGCGTCGCAAGGTCACCACGGGCGTGCAGGACGGGGCATTCGTCGAGATCCGGGATGGACTCTTCCCGGGCGACCAGGTCGTCGTGGTCGGCAGGCAGATGCTCGCCGCGATGTTCCATGTCGAGGCCCAGGTGAAGCATGCAACACTCATGGCGGCCCCGGGGGATAATCGTCCCGCGACCGGCCGGATCGAGATCCAGGGGGCGGTCGAGATCCAGACTGAAGCAAAGCACCGGATTTCCCCGAGACTCGAAGGCCGGCTCATTCGGATCCTCGTCGAGCCCGGGCAGAGAGTCGAGGCGGGCCAGGTTGTCGCCGAGATCGACAGCCTGCCGCTGCGCAACCTGCAGCTCGAATTCCTCCGCGCCCGCTTGGAGCGAGAATGGACCGGCGCGACCGTCGCTCGCCTCCGCGATCTCGTCACAGCGGCCGTGGCCGCCCGGCGGGAGCTGTGGGAACGAGAGGCCGAACTGGTCGTGATCGATACGGAGCTTGCCAACCTGCGGGCCAAGCTCCTGGCAGTCGGCCTCCCACCCGAGCATTTCACCCGCCTCGGGGGGGTGCGGCTCGGCTCGGAGCCCGAGCCGGGGATTATTGCCTCAGCCGTCCCGCTCCGCGCCGGAGGAGGCGGCATCGTCTCCGATTTCGACGTGATGCCCGGCCAGGTCGTCCGGCCTTCGGACACGCTCTTCGAGGTGCAGGAACCCGCGAACATCTGCGTGAGGGGCTATGCTTTCGAGCGAGAGGCCCTCTCGGTCCGCGTCGGCGATGCGGTCAGCCTGACCTTCCCCGCGTTGCCGGGGCGTGCAGTGCCCGGGAAGGTCGTCCGGCTCGCGCCCCTCATGGGTGCCGGAGAGCGGGTCCTCCCCGTCTGGATTGAGGCCCCGAATCTGGGCGGCATCCTCCCCGAAGGGGCGTCCGCGAAGATCACCCTGGAGACCAGGCCGACACCCCAAGGCAACGTCGCCGATCGCAGGCCATGACCGGGACGACATCGAGATCGCTGCAATCGACCGAGGAACCGCCGAATGCTGAACTCGCTCATCCGCTTCTCCCTCGACAATCGGCTGATTGTACTGGCCGGCTCGCTGATCGTCGTGGCCTTCGGGGGATACCGCGCCTCGCAGATCCCGATCGACGTCTTCCCCGATCTGAATCGCCCCACGGTCACCATCATGACCGAGGCCCACGGGCTCGCGCCCGAGGAGGTCGAGACGCTCGTAACCTTCCCCATCGAGGCCGCGATGAACGGGGCCAGCGGCGTACGCCGGGTCCGCTCGGCCTCGGGGATCGGGCTCTCGATCGTCTGGGCCGAGTTCGACTGGGACACGGAGATCTACGTCGCCCGCCAGGTGGTCGCCGAGAAGCTCCAGCTCGTGCGGGCCCGCCTGCCGGCCGACCTGAATCCGGTCATGGCCCCCATCACGTCGATCATGGGGGAGATCCTGCTCATCGGCATGACCTCAAGCGGCGAGACGAGCGAGATGGAATTGCGGACGCTCGCCGACTGGGTCGTCCGGCCGCGATTGCTCGCCCAGTCGGGCGTCGCCCAGGTCACGGTGCTCGGGGGCGAGGTGAAGCAATACCAGGTGTTGACCTCGCCGGAACGGATGGCCACGCACGGCGTCACGCTCGACGAGCTGACTCGCGCCGTGGGGAGAGCGAACGCGGCGACCGGAGGGGGCTTCCTGATCGAAGGGGACAGGGAATCTCTGATCCGCATCGTCGGCCGGACGGCCAATCTCGACGACCTGGCCCGGACCGTCGTCCGGACGGGGGATCCCGTCTCGATCACGATCCGCGAGGTGGCGGATGTGCGGCTGGGCGGCCCTGTTCGACGCGGCCAGGGGAGCGTCGGCGGCAAGCCCGCCGTCATCCTCTCGGTGCAGAAGCAGCCCGGGGCCGATTCGCTCGATCTGACGAGGCGGGTCGACCAGACATTGTCCGAGATCGGGTCCACACTGCCAAAAGGAGTCGAACTCGATGCGGGGCTCTTCCGACAGCAGCGGTTCATCGACGCCGCGATCGCCAACGTCGTTGAGGCCATCCGCGACGGGGCGGTCTGGGTCGTGGTCATCCTCTTCATCTTCCTCTGGAACCTGCGGGCAAGCCTGATCACCCTGGCGGCCATCCCACTCTCGGTCGTCGTCACGGCGCTCGTGTTCGATTATTTCGGCGTGACGATCAACACCATGACGCTCGGGGGCCTGGCGGTTGCCATCGGCGAGCTCGTCGATGACTCGATCGTGGATGTGGAGAACATCCACCGCCGCCTGAAGGAGAACCGCCTGCTTGAGAGGCCGGACCATCCCCTGGAGGTGGTCTACCGTGCATCCTCCGAAGTTCGCAACAGCATCGTCTACGCGACCCTGATCGTCGTCCTCGTCGTCACGCCGCTCTTCTCGCTGCCCGGGCTCGAAGGCCGGATGTTCGCGCCCCTGGGCGTCTCTTATCTCTTGACGTTGATGGCCTCGCTCCTCGTGTCGCTGACCGTCACGCCAGCCCTGAGCTCGCTCCTCCTGACGCGGGGAGATTTCACGCGGCATCGCAAGGATCCGCTCCTCCTCCGGACGCTCAAATGGCTCGATGTTCGGCTGTTGCGGTTCACCCTGAGGCATACTACTGCGGTGCTGATCGCGGCCGTGTTCCTGGTATCAGCCTCGATCGCGAGCATCGCCTGGATGGGGGGCGAGTTCCTGCCCGAATTCAACGAGGGGACGTTGACCATCGCGGCGACCTGCCCCCCGGGCACGAGCCTCGCGGAATCCGACCGACTGGGGACCCGGATCGAGCGTATGCTGATGGAAGTCCCCGAGGTAACGCACGTCTCCCGACGGACGGGGCGTGCGGAGCTGGACGAGCACGCCGAGAACGTCAATTTCTCGGAGATCGACGTCGGCCTGGCCGACCATGCACGCCCGCGTCCCGGCCTTCTCAACGCGATATCGAGGGCCATACCGGGATTGAGGGAATTCGGGATCGACCGGGTCGGTCGGCCGAGGGAAGTCGTGCTCGCCGAGATCCGGGACACGCTCTCGGAGATGCCGGGGATCGTCTTCAACATCGGCCAGCCGATCTCGCACCGCCTCGACCACATCATGTCGGGGATTCGTGCCCAGGTCGCCGTGAAGATTTTCGGCCCCGAGCTGTTGGTCCTGAGGGCAAAGGCCGACGAGGTGGCCCGCGTCATGGGGGAGATCCCCGGGGTCGTGGACCTCCAGGTCGAGCCGCAGGTCGACATACCCCAGGTGCAGGTCCGCATCCTCCGCGAGGCCGCGGCGAGGCATGGCCTGGCTCCCGGAGAGGTCGCCGGGGCGCTCGAGACCGCCCTGCAAGGGCGGACTCTGTCCCAGGTGCTCGACGGCCAGCGGACGTTCGACCTAGTCCTCTGGTTCGACGAAGCCTCGAGGCAAGATGTCGAGACGATCCGCTCGACGTTGATCGGCACGCCGTCCGGGGCGAAGGTCGCCCTGGGGAGCGTCGCCGAGGTGGTCCAGGGGATGGGGCCGAACACGATCAATCGCGAGAATGTCGTCCGCCGGATCGTGGTCCAGGCCAACACGGCAGGCCGCGACCTATCCGGCGTGGTCGAAGAAATCCGATCCGCCGTCGCGCGGTCCATCGCGCCCTCCCTCGGCCCCGGCTATTTCATCGAGTACGGCGGCCAGTTCGAGGCCCAGCGCCAGGCCAATCGACGATTGCTCATCCTGGGCGGATTGTCGGTCCTGGGGGTCTTCCTGCTGCTCTGCAAATGCCTCGAGTCGTGGGGGGCGGCGTTACAGGTGTTGGCCAATGTCCCCCTGGCGGCGATCGGCTCGGTCTTGGCCCTCTTCCTCGTCAACTGGCCGGGGGCGGAGGCATTCCAACACGTTCCGTGGTGGCAGTGGGCCCGTATATGGGCCGGGGCGATCACACTGTCGGTGGCGCACTGGGTCGGCTTCATCACCTTGATCGGGATAGTCTGCCGCCACGGCATCATGATGATCACGCACTATCTCCACCTGATGCGTCACGAAGGAGAAGTATTTGGCGAGGTGATGATCATTCGAGGCAGCATCGAGCGGCTCGCGCCCGTGCTCATGACGGCCCTGACCGCCGCAATCGGCCTGGTCCCGCTCGCACTCGGTGCCGGTGAGACGGGAAAGGAGATCCTGCACCCGCTGGCCATCGTCGTCATCGGCGGCCTGATCAGCTCGACCTTACTCGACCAGGTGGTCACCCCCGCACTCTTCTTGAGATTCGGCCGGAGGGCTTACTTGGACCGGGAGTGAATTGTCCATGCGGTCTCGACGGCGAGATGACGCTTCATCGAAAAGGAAGAGCGGCGGCACTTACAGTAGGCGCAAGCTGTGTCGGCTGAACTTGTGACAGCGAAAGCATACAAGGTTCAATCTTTCGTACTTCGATTCGGTCTCGATCGCAATTCGAAGACCCGCCGCTGGCTAAGGAGCGGATCGTCCTCCCCAACCGCGACGAGATCGAGCTTACCCTTGTATCTATTAGGGTTATACTCGATATGCCGCCCGTCGATCCCACCAAAGCTTGACGCCGGCAACTGTGGACACAAAATTCCACTTGCCTGCCGCTTTCGTCCCGTGCAAAATACTTCAACTTTCCTGAAGGATTTTGCATGACTCAGATGTCCAGAGAATCGGCACGCTCGCTTGTCCGCCTGGCCCAACAACAAGGGGGTTACTTCACCTCAAAGCAGGCCCAGGACGTCGGATATGCCTATCCACAGCTCGTTTACCACGTATCTAGCGGCAACTTCGAGCGCGTCCATCACGGCCTCTATCGACTCCCGACCGTTCCGATCTCTGAGCACGATGATCTCATCCGGCTTTCATTCTGGAGTAGAAATCAGAAGGACGAGCTCCAGGCCGTCGTCTCACATGAGTCGGCGCTCGTCCTCCACGAACTGAGCGAACTCCTGCCTGGCGCGATCCACCTGACCGTCCCTCCGAAGTTCCGGAAAAATCCGCAGCCGGGGTGCGTCCTCCACAAAGCAACGCTTACCGAATCGGACGTCGAGGAGTGGTCGGGCTTCAGGGTGACCACTCCGCTTCGCACGATCCTGGATGTTGCCGAAGATGGAGTGAGTCAGGAGCAACTCGCGAAAGCCATCTCGGACGCCCTTTCGAAGGGCCTCATGCGTCTCAAGTCGATTCAGGACGTAGCGAAACACTCCGAAGCCATCTCGATTGCCCTCGGCGGCAAAAGACCGAAACGGTAAAAGGAGGTTATGTCAAAGAAGTTCACCTCCGCTGCTGCTTTTAAGGCCTCGCTCGAAGAGCGGCTCCGCGCCAAAGCGACGGAACTATCGGTCCCGTTCCAGACCCTCCAACTCAAATTCGTCATCGAGCGACTGCTCGCGAGGCTGTTCGTCGAACGAGACGTGCCGTGGCTCTTAAAGGGCGGCTTCGCGATGGATCTCCGCTTTCGACCCAAGGCACGCACCACGAAGGATGTCGACCTGTCCGTCCGGTTGTCGACGGGTGACGTTGCACACGATCTACTCGATCGACTCCAGGCCGCGGCGAGCGTCGACCTCGGCGATTTCCTCCAGTACAGAATCGGCGAGATGAAGTCGGAACTGACCCAGGCACCCGGGGGTGGCGGCCGATTCCCTTGCGAGGCTTTAATCCTCGGGAAGAGCTACGCGAGGTTCCATCTCGATGTCGGCATCGGGGACCCACGCTTCGGCGAGCCGGAGGAACTTGTCGGAGATCAGATCCTCGAGTTCGCCGGCCTCGCTCCTGCCCGAGTGCTCGCCATCCCAAAGCCCCAACAGTTCGCCGAGAAGATCCACGCCTATACCTTCCCCTGGCAGGGACGGCTCAACACGAGAACGAAAGACTTGGTGGACCTCGTGCTTCTCATCGAACGAGGCATACCCGAGGTCCCTCGGATTCGGCAGGCGCTCGAAGCGACTTTCACGGCCCGCGGCACGCATCCGCTTCCGACGACTCTCCCCTCCCCGCCCCCGTTCTGGGCGAAAGACTTCCCCAAGATGGCAGAAGAAGCCGGGCTCTCGACACGCGATTATATAGAGGCCTTCTCAATCCTGGAGCGGTTCTGGGTCAATAATGCACTCGCGGAGGCGTGAGCATTCGAAATCCCGGGGGCCCAAAGTGCGTTGCAGCGTCCCCGAGGGGTGTAGTAGATGACGACTCAATATCGTGGTAGGACATTCGACGTAACGCGAGTGTGATCGATATTGAGGGAGGCCCATGGAGACTGATCTGCCCAAGGTTCGAATGAAACTTGTCGGAGTTGACGGGAACGCATTCTATCTGCTGGGCCTGTTCCGATCGCTCGCGAGGAGGCAGGGTTGGCCGGAGTCCGCCATCGACGAGGTGCTCATCGAGGCCAAGGCCGGCGACTACTCACACCTCCTCTCGACCCTCATGGACCACATCCAGGACCCGTTCGGGCAGTCGGCGAGCAGCTGACCGTCCCGACCACTGAAAGCTGACCTGCTCCTTCCCACCGAACCGCCCCTCGCTGACCCGACCGCGGAGGCAAGGTCGTGCCAACCCCAGGGCGGGTTGGTCCGCTTCGCCACTGACCTTGCTTTTCTCCGCTGCACCATCGACGGCGCGGAGCTTCATCGAGTCGACTCCCCGACCGCTCCGCGTCCGCAAGGGCGTGCCAACCGGGGCTACGCGGAGCCGTAGCCCCGGTTGGTGCGCTCCGATCCTCTCCGCCACTGCCCTTGCAACCGCTTCCGCTACGGCGTCGGAGCCGCGCTGCCTCATCACCTTTCTCGTCACGGCCTATCGGCCGTGCTGGATTCGCATTTTCGCCAGGAGGGGGGACCGGGTGTCTCAAGGCGAGTGAAGACACCCGGTCCCCCCTCCCGCCGAAAAACGCGGGGGGTCGCGGGGTGGAATGAAATACTGCCGCACGCGAGGGACCGTCGCGGCCCGTAATGACAAGGACGACAAGATGGAAAGCAAAAGGAAAACAACCCTCGAAGAGAACATCCCCGTCGAAGCCCTCTGCGAGGTGCTGGATAACTACTGGAGGCAGGAGGTCATGAGCTTTGGAGCAGGGCCGACAAGCTGCCACATCTTCCACGAGCTCGTGGCCGTTGCGAATTGGTTGAACGGCAACACCGATTGGAAGGCCGCCGACTATGCCTCTACCGCGAGCGTGATGCCCGAGATGGGCTGGCGTGCGGCCGGGATTGCCGCGAAGTCACCGCCGCCCGAGTCGAGACTCCCGAGGCCCGAGGAGGAATCGGATGCAACGTGGGTCGCGGAAGGCAGGACTCGCTTCCGCCTGAAGGGGCGAAAGCCGTCGGTCACGGTCATCGTCGGTTGGGACCCGCCGATGACGACCTACTTCGCCCAGGTCTGGGATTCGCCCGATACGTCTCGACACTACGAAAGCGGGAATCTCCTCCTCTGGCTCGGCACCTCGTTCAGCGAGGTCGAAGAAGTCGATGCCCTGAAGGAGGCGGTCGAACCATTCGTGACACTGCCGTGGCCAGTCACGACCAAACTCGCGGACCTACAAGCGAAATCATAGCAGGAGCAAGGATGCTCCCAATCGGCCCCTTCGGGGGCCCACACCACATGAGGGATATGACACAGAGAACGAACGATTGGAAAAGAGACTGGAATCACGAAACCGAATCAGCCGCACACGGCATGGTGCTTCCGGACGCACCGAAAACGAAGAGCCACGTGCAGGAACTGACGAGCGTCCACGCGATTGAAGGCCGGGGCCCCTACGGGGACCCGAGCTACCGCGGCAACTGCTCGGGGCTCCTCATCCGCGACCTGCTCCGCTTCTACCGGCCGGAGCGAGTCCTCGACCCGATGGAAGGGAGCGGGACGTGCGGCGATGTATGCCGCTCCCTCGGGATTCCCTACGAAGGGCGTGACCTGAGGCACGGCTTCGACGCGACGAGGAAAGCGGATTTCAAGGGGCTCGGCCGCTTCGATTTCATCTGGATGCACCCGCCCTACTTCCAGATGGTCAAATACAATCCGGGCGACCCGAGATGCCTTTCGAGTAAGCCCGCTGTCGCGGACTTCATAGCTGCCTTTCGGATGGTGCTCAGGAATTGTCGGGACGTGCTCGTCCATGGCGGGAAGCTCGCCATCCTCATCGGAGACGGGAAACACGAAGGGAAGTACCTCGGCCTCCCGTTCCGCGTGATGAACGCCGCGGCGGCCGAGACGTTCTGGCTCGCGGCCCCCGAAATCATCCGATTCGGGCACGGTGCCACCTCGTCACGTCGGAGTTACTCGGGGTCATTCATCCCGAGGGTCCACGACGTGTGCCTCATCCTCGAGTCGGGACGGGTGCCGCCGAAGATGGAGCCTCGACCTTCGGCCTAGCGATGCGGAAGAAAGAAACCCGATGAAATCGGGTCGAGGCGTCTCGTACCCCTCGACCCGCACTGAAATCAGAGGGGGGGTATAGACCCCCGCCCGCTCCGCGTCCGCAAGGTCGTGCCAATCTATCGATTGGTCCGCTCCGATCCTCTCCGCCACTGCCCTTGCAACCGCTTCCGCTGCGGCATCGGAGCCGCGCTGCCTCATCACCTTTCTCGTCACGGCCTATCGGCCGTGCTGGA
>CALKTZ010000309.1 GCA_937997355.1 uncultured Planctomycetales bacterium
GGGCTCGGACCGCCAGCGTGCCCTGGCCAAACAGGCCCGGCAGCAGGGCTGAGGCTCGCGTTCGGGATTTTGGAGACCTTCGGTCGCCCCTTTCGGCGGGGTCGTGAGACCACCGCTGAACAGGAGCATGGAGATTCCACGCCCGGTGACCGGCGGGGTGGCCGGGGCAAAGCGTGAGCGTGCCCCGGGAAGCAGGGCCTGGGCAGTTGGCGCTGTCTTTGGCGGTAGGGACTCCGGGGCATGCTCGCCCTGCCGGGCTCGCCTTGCCCCGGCCACCCTGGGCGGAAACCTTCGGCGGTTCCGGCGGGGTCGTCCGGTGGCACGCGCCGAATCCCGTGACGTGGAAAATCGGGACAGTCCCCTACGCCTCGCCAAAATCGAGTGGGGCACCTTGCCGGCACGCCATCGGGATTTTCGCCGTTGCCCTTTGGCGGGGGACGACCTACGATTTATGGATGGATTCATGGTCCGTGAAGGGCGATCGACGGGAGGCCGGACTAGGTTGCGCAACGTATCGGAGCAGTCATCACTTGCGACCGCCGAACGGCGCTCGGATCGGTTCTGGCCGTGGCTTTCGGCCAGGCTGAGGCACATGCGTCTGGACCGGGAATTGCCGGCCTGGGTGTTCAGCGTGATGGGGCATTCGGCCCTGCTGCTGGGCCTGGCCCTGGTCGGCTATCAGGCCCACCACGAGACCGCCGGCCGCGACTTCCGCAGCGCCGTCGTGGACAATCTGCTCAACGCGAGCCCGGAGTCGACCTTCCAGGATCTCGACCAGGGTTCCGAGATGCCGTCGCCGGTCGCCGCGGCCGGGTCGTTCTCCCCCAATCTGTCGACGGCGCTCACCTCGGTGCCGGTCTCGGCCTCGGGGATGCCGGCCAACGAGCGATCCTCGCATGCCCCGGCGCGGCCGATGGAGCTGGCCAAGCTGGACGTCCGCCGCGCCACCGAGTCGATCGTGCCGTCGGCCTCGCTCCTGGGGCACACCGTCTCGATCAAGGGGAGCGGCGCCGAGCATGTCGGCGGGGTCGAAGGGGCGGTCGACCGCCTGGCGATCGAGATCATCCGGCGGCTCGAACAGGGGCGGACCCTGGTCGTCTGGGCGTTCGACGCCTCGGGGAGCCTGTCCGTCGAGCGGGAGCGGCTGCGCAAGCACATCGGCGCGGTCTATTCGCACATCGCGCAGCTCGACGAGAACCACCTGGCGTCCGACAAGGGGCTGATGACCCTGGTGGTCTCGTTCGGCCAGGATCGGCGTGCGATCACCCCCCACCCCACCGCCGACCTCTCCGAGATCCTGACCGCGATCCAGGACGTGCCGCTCGACGCCTCGGGGATCGAGATGACCTTCACGGCGGTCGCCGAGATCGTCAAGCGATGGCGCAACTATACGAATGCCGAAGGGCAGTCCTACCGGATGATGGTCGTGGTGGTGACCGACGAGGTCGGCGACGACGAGGACCGGCTCGAAACGGCCGTCGAGCTTGCCATGAAGGCCAAGGTGCCGGTCTACGTGCTCGGCTCGCAGGCGGTCTTCGGCCGTCTTGAAGGCTACATGGACTATACCGACCCCAGGACCAAGCAGTTCTTCCGCAACGTCCCGGTGCGGCAGGGGCCGGAGAGCGTGGTCCCCGAGCAGATCCGGCTGCCGTTCTGGTACGACGGCCCGCAGTACGACCTGATCGAATCGGGCTACGGCCCTTATGCGCTGAGCCGCCTGGCCAGCGCGACGGGGGGCATCTACTTCGTGGCGCGGTTCGGCTCCCGCCGCCTGGGATT
>CALKTZ010000310.1 GCA_937997355.1 uncultured Planctomycetales bacterium
GTAGATGGGGGCGAGGACGAGGACGATGTCCTTGAGCAAGGGATGGCCGGGCCGGTCGAGGATTTCGCGGGCGAGCATCGGCAACGCCTCCTTGCCGCAAACTTCTCCGGCGTGGATATTGCCGATGGCCAGGACGACCAGCTTCCCCGACCGTTTCGCATCGGCCGCCGACCGGATCGGCGGATCGGCCAGGACGAGCAACGGGATCGACCGCCCCTCGTTGGTCCGCCCCAACTCCCCCAGAGATGCGTTCGGATGACGTGTCGCCAGCGCGCGGCAGATCGCCTCGACCTCAGCATGACGTGCGGTTTCCGCATAGCCGCTTTTCTCGGCGACGGTCCGCAACTCGGGCGGGATCTCCGGCGTCGGCGCCTGTCCGGCAAGCAAAAGCGCGATCAGGCAGGTCGCGAATGGGCTCATCGGCGGATCACTCCGGCTTCTTGTCGCGGACCCGGATGAAATGGTCGGTCAGGGAGGTGTGCAGAACGGGGACCCGGATCTTGGGCATGTGACAACTCAGGCAGTCGGATTTCGGGTTGACCTTGCACACGGAGCCCCCCCCGGATTGACGAGTCGAGGAGATTGCAGGGTCCGCGATCGACGATCCCGATTTGCTTCCGTCGTGGCATTTGAGGCATTTCGCCTCGTAGAAGCCGGCCGATTTCTCCGCATCGGTGTGGGGATTGTGGCAGGTCACGCAGCTCATCGCGCCTTCGCTCTCGGTGTAGCAACGGCTGAAGGTCATCGTGAGGCCGGGGGACCGGACCCACTGCTCGCTGTCGGGAACCTTCTCGATGTCGGCGCGTGAGCCGACGACATGGCAATCCGCGCAGACTCTCGTGATGGCCTGAGTAGGCATCGACGGCGGGCTGGAGATGGCCAGGTCGTTCATCCCGAGCAAGACGGCCCGCTCGTGGTTCGCCCCCGGCCCGTGGCAACGCTCGCACCCGATCCCCCGGTCGGCCGCTTCCGGGCCTCGATCCTTCGGGTCGGTGGTCTCGGCGAAATTCCGGGCATTGGTCACATGACACGCCACGCACCGGACGATGTGATCCTGGACGTGGACCGCCTGCCCGCGCACACGCAGGAGGCGATCGTCGTTACCGGCATCTCCCGAGCTGCGCCCCCAGCCGGATTTCCCGTCCTCGGTGAAATAGGAGAGGCGGAAGACCCGATAGACTCCCTTCTCATCCTTCGAAACCAGCGAGAAATAGCGGTTGGCGGTGCCGAACGCGTAGGAGATCACCGACTCATGGACCTTGTCGTCGATCCGGGTCCGGGCCTTGAGCTTGTCGTCTTCGACGACGAGGGCCTGCGTGACATCGGACTCGTCAGGGTCGGGGAGCGGCCGGTCGGGCCTCGGCAGGTCGAGCAGCATCTTGCCGTGGTGGAACGTGCGTGCGTGGCGGGTCTTCGCATGGTTCTCGGCGATTTCCGAGTGACACTTCACGCAACGCGCCTCGCCGAGATAGGGGCTGGGCTCGGGGAAGTTGGGATGCTCCTTCCGAAACGCCCCGGCGGCTTCGAGCGCCTTGCGGCTCTCGTCGAGCTTGGATTGCTGGAGATAGGCCCGGCCGAGCAGCCAGGCCGAGTGGGGGTCGAACGGCCTGGATTGTTTCTCGAAGTCGGCCTTGATGCGATCGAGTTGCTCGATTGCCGGCGCGGGCTTTCCAAGCTGGAGGAGCGCCTGGGCCAGTTGCCGGCGATACTGGAACTCGGGGAAGGCGGCTTCCGTGGCCTTGGGGTCTCGATTGAGCGCCTCTTCCAGAAACCGGGTCGCGCCGGGGAGGTCGCCGAGGGTGGCCTGGATTACCCCCTGCCAGAATTCCCCCTTGGTTTCGGATCCCGGGATGCGGCCCAATCGCTCGGCGCTCGACTGCGCGACATCGAGCCGCTGCATCTGGAACGAGAGCCGCGTGAGATGATCGAGCAACTCGGCGGAGGGGGACGCATTCCTGGCTGCCTTGGACCACACGTTGTAGGCCATCTCCAGGTTGCCCGCGCGTTCCATGATCTGCCCGAGGAGGAAGAAGTCTTCCTGGTGCAGATTGTCCATGCCGAGCCGGCCGTAGTAGAGCTTCGCGGCCTGCTCATCGCGCCCCTGGCGGGCCAGCGACCGCGCATAGAGGCGGAGTGCGTCGAGGTCGTTCGGCGCCTTTTCGAGTTGTTCTCTCGCGAGGGCCGAGGCGCCCTTCCAGTCTCCCGCCCGATAGAGCGATTCGGCCTGGCTCAACGGACCTTTGCGGCTCGCCGCCAGCAGGAACCAGCCCGCCGCGACCGCGACGCCGGCCATCGAAATCAACGCGACCGCGAGACCCAGCCTGCCCCTGCTACCCGCGTTTCGGCCCATGATGTCCCTGTCATCCCGATGCTGGTGGAAGCCATCTTGAAACGGTGCAAAGGCTCGAAGTCGGAACCGTCGTTTCTTGTTCGGCGGCGGTCTCCCGACCCCGCCGAAACCCACGACTGCAGTTCTCCTGATCTCGGCTGTTCGCACATGCCCGCGAAAAATGGGACAGGCACGTCACTCCGTTCCGAGCCAGTCCCGTTTTCGCTCCGGCTCTCGGTATGGCAGGGACAGGCATGGCGCTTCGCTTCGAGCCAGTCTCCCTTATCCGCTCAAGTTTACCCATTTAGAACGAATTGACGAGCTGCTTGCTTTCTCGATTGGCGTTCCGCTTCGCGAGGGAATACGCGTGGTAGTGCATCGCGAGGTGGAACACGTAGAACAAAACCAGCCCCGGCCTGGGGCGTCGATGCACCTTGAAGAAATTCCAGAGCCGAGCCCGGTAGATCCGTCGCAGCTGGGCATGCTGCCTGGGGATCAGGGCCAGGAGCCGCACGAACAGCCCGAACGCCTGCACCGAATGGCTGATCTCCTGGGTGAACCATCGATGCTTGAACCGTTGCCATGCCTTGGAGCGGGTCCAGCCGATGTCGAACTTGGGGGTCAGGAAGAGGGCGTCGGTCCGGGCGAAATACGCCTCCGGCTCGTAGAGCTCGTTGAGGACCCGGATGTAACCGTCGAGCAACTCTTCCCGGCTCATCTGCTGGGGGATGACGTTGGTGCCGTATTCGGGCATGTCGTCGTGGTCGAGGCGGCCTTCCTCGGCGAGTCGGTCGTAGAGGGGGGTCTTGGGGATTGCCGAGAGCATCCCGCTCATCGAGAACGAGATCCGGGCCTGCCGGATGAAATCGATCTGGCGATCGAAGACGCCGGCATCGTCGCTGTCGAAGCCCATGATCATCCCGCACCAGACCTCGATCCCCTTCGCCTGAATCCGATGGACTTTCTCGAGGAGCGTCCCCCCCGACCGGACGTTCTGATACTTCTTGGCCTCGCGCAAGGAGTTCTCGTCGGGGCTCTCGATGCCGATGAAGGTGGCGATGAAGTTGGCCTCCACCATCAGGTCGAGCAACTCCGAGTCGTCGGCGAGATCGATCGACGCCTCGGTGAAGAAGGTCAGCGGATAGCCGTATTTCTGCTGCCAGACGACGATGTCCTTGAGGACCTCCTTGATCGCCTTCTTGTTGCCGATCAGGTTGTCGTCGACGATGAAGACGATTGGGATCTTCGTCTTGCGGATCGCGTCCAGCTCGGCGATCACCTGCGGCGACGTCTTGATCCGCGGCCGGCGGCCGAACGTCACGATGATGTCGCAGAACTCGCACTGGAACGGGCACCCTCGGGAGAATTGCAGGCTGCCGAAGGCATAGCGCCCCATCTTGAGCAGGTCGAAGCGTGGGGTCGGCACCTTCGTCATGTCGGACTTTTCGATCTGCTCGTAGCGGATCTGGTGGAGCCCCTGCTTCCACTCCCGGAGGAATTGCGGCCAGGTGTCCTCGGCCTCGCCGATGAACATCACGTCGACCAGGTCGCCGAAGTAGTTCTCGCGGACCGTGATCCAGGGTCCGCCGGCAACGGTGAAGCAGCCTCGCTTCTTCAACTCCGTGAGGATCTCCTTCATCCGGGTCCGCTGGACGCTCATCCCGGTGATCCCGACGATGTCCGCCTGCTCGCAGACCTCCCAGTCGATGGCCTCGACGTTCTCGTCGATCAGGATGACCGTGTGTTCCTCCGGGGTGAGGGCGGCGAGGAGCGGCAGGCAGGCCACCGGCAAGTTGGCCTTCTTGCCGATGAAGGGGAGCGCGAATTCCATCCCCCAGTAGGAGACCTCGAATCGAGGATTGATCAGTACGATCTTCGCCATCTCAAAACCCCTTTTCGGCTCCCGAAACCATGATCCAAAAACGCACCGCGCGTTGATGAATCTTCTTGAAACAACGAATTTTAGCCTATTTTGCAACTCGGGAACAGGTGATTCAGAGCATCCTGTCTCGCTTAATCCCCTTCTTCCCCCAAAGGCCCTGGAACCGGCGATTGCACCAACTCCTCGAACTCTGCGCTCGCTCCCCCCTTCATTGAGATGATCTCAACCGCGGGGATGCGATCGGAACGTCGGTTCTGGTAGGGTGTTGAAACCGAACTTCAACATCGATTCGGAGGGATTTTCGCGATGCCAGGCTCGATGACTCCGCTTGCTCCCCTCGCCTTGTTCCTGGCCTTCGTCGGCACTTCGGCCGTGAATCCGGCTCGTGCCGAGCCCGTGATGGAAACGGCGGCGGGGACCGGCGCGAAGGGGGACCTCGGGGATGGCGAGGCGGCCGAACGGGCCTTGCTCAACATGCCGTTCGATGTGGCGCTCGACCGCGCGGGCAACGTCTATTTCTCCGACACGTTCAACCACAAGATCCGGCGTATCGACGCCAAAACCGGCCGGATTTCGACGGTGGCGGGATCGGGCAAGGCCGGATTCTCGGGAGACGGCGGCCCCGCGACCTCCGCCGCGTTCCGCGAACCCTACGGCGTTTTGATCGATTCTCGGAACAATCTCTACGTGGTCGATCGACTGAACCAGAGGATTCGCAAGGTCGACGGCAAGACCGGCGACATCGCCACCCTGGCGGGCAACGGCTCGACCCGGTATTCGGGAGACGGCGGCCCCGCCGCCGAGGCCGGACTCGTCGAGCCCAACGGCATCGCCCTCGACCCGGGCGAGAAGACGCTTTATATCGCCGACGTGAAGGGGCATCGCATCCGGGCCGTGGACCTGGGCACCGGTTTCATCTCGACCTTCGCCGGGACCGGAGCCGCCAAACATGAAGGGGACGACGGCCCCGTCGGCAAGGCGTCGATCTGGGGGGCGAGGGCCGTCGACGTCGCCCCCGACGGCACGATTTACATCCTCGAACGGGAGGGGAACACCCTGCGGGGGGTCGATCCCAAAACCGGCATCATCACGCTCCGGGCGGGGACGGGCAAGAAGGGCTACACCGGCGACGGCGGCCCCGCCCTCTCCGCGACCTTCAACGGCCCCAAGGAGCTGGCCGTCGACCGCGAGGGGAAGGTCTGGATCGTCGACACCGAGAATCACGCGATCCGGGTCATCGATCCCAAAACTGGCACCATTCGAACCGCGGCGGGAAATGGCAAAGCCGGGGGCGGTGGCGACGGTGGCCCCGCGACGGCCGCCCAGCTCGATCGCCCGCACGGGGTCGCCGTGGGGGCCGACGGCACCTTCTGGATCGGCGATACCCATAATCACCGGATTCGCCGGGTTCGGCCGACGGGCCGCTGATCCCTTCCGGCCTCTCCGACGTAGAAAGGGGAATCGGACGGCGAGATGTCATCAAAAATCGGGGAGGGAGGGACCATGTCGAGCAAATCGAGCGCAACCGAGCGGGGCACCTCCCGGGCGTTGATTCCCCGATTCGAGCCCCATCCCTGGTTCCGAGGGCCGCACGCCCAGACCATCGCGGGGGTCTACCTGCCGAGCCCTCGCGTGCGACTGGCATCGATCCCGCATACCCTGCCGCTCGGGGACGGCGACTCCCTGGTCCTGCTGGAGACGACTCCGCCGCGTTGGCGAACGGGAGACCCCGCCGCCGTGCTGGTCCACGGGCTCGGCGGCGATGCGCACTCTCCCTATATCGGCCGGATGGCGGCGAGGCTGACCCGGCTCGGCGTGCGCGTGGTGCGCATGAATCTGCGAGGGGCCGGCGAGGGTTTCGGGCTGGCCCGGGGGATCTATCATGCCGGGCTCACCGAAGACGTCCGCAAGGTGATCGAGTGGCTTGCGGCGGAAGCGCCGGGCTCCCCGATCGCCCTGGTCGGCTATTCGCTCGGCGCGAGCCTGACGCTGAAACTCGCGGCCGAGGCGGCGAGCGACCCGGTGAGCGGGCTCGAATGCATCATCGCCGCCAATCCGCCCCTCGATCTCTCGGCCTGCTGCCGGCACATCCGGCGCCCCGAGAATCGCCACTATGACCGGCACTTCGTCAAGGGGCTCAAGGCCGGGATCGCCCGGCTCCACCGCCGATTTCCGGAACTCGGACCACCAGGACTCGAAGGGATCAAAACTCTCCACGACTTCGACGATCAATACACCGCGAAACGGGCGGGCTTCGCGTCCGCCGAGGACTACTATTCCCGCTCCAGCGCCAAGGGGCGCATCGCCGAAATCCGCCTGCCGGGGCTGGTCGTCCACGCGGCCGACGATCCGTTCATCCCCGTCGAGCCCTTCCACGAGGTGAGCTTCCCGGACAATCTCCCCCTGGAGCTGATCCCGAGGGGGGGACATCTCGGCTATCTCAGCCGCAAGCGATGGGGGCCGGACCGTCGTTGGCTCGACGCGCGGCTGGCGGCCTGGCTGACCGACCGCTGGAATCTGAGCGAATAATCGAGGCGGCGATCGTTCACGTTCAGGCCGATGTACGGCCGCTCAGGAACTCGGAAAGCCGCGCGGAGTCGCTCAAATTCAGGGAGTCGGAAATCCATTCTCCGGTCGATTCGTCGAGCCGGGCGACATCGAGCTTCCCCTCCGGCGTGACCCTGGGGATCAGCCAGATCACGCGCCCGCTCTCATTGGTGAAGCCGAAATCGTCATACTCCATGATCCCCCCGACCACCCCTCGCAGGGCCTCCCGGATCATCCCGATGGCGCGGATGGCGTCGGGGTCGTCCTGGATGGTGTCGGGACGGAGATGGATCGCGTAGATCGCGCGGACCCGCCCGAGGTAGTCGTGCAGCCAGAGGACCGCCGAGGGAGGCCCGCCCAGTTGCAGGCTCTCCCGGAACTCGGCGACTTCGTCGGCCCCGAGCGTCCCCTCGCCGACTTCGTCTCGCTCCACGATCGCCCAGATCCGCCCGGACGAATTGGGCTCCGGGCCGATCGCAAGCTGCGGACTCCCCGACCCGTCGGGGTTGTCGATCGGCCACACCGCACAAAAAGGAACCGCTCGCTGAAGCGTCGCGAGCGGTATTTCCTGATCGTTGGTGGTCAAGAGGCGGAGGTATTCACCCACTGACCGACTCCCGGATGAGATTGCCGACGCGGTTGAAACGCCGACGGATGCCCTCATGAAAGGAACCGGACTCGCCCCCATCATCTCCGATCGATGCAATCGCGATCGATGGTGCATGTCCCGTTCTGAAGTACTTGATCAAGCAAGCTAACAGCGTGCCATCGATGATGCAAGGGACCAGGAAGACCAGGGAATCGAGGCGGCCTCGGGAAAGCTCGGCGAGCTCCCCCGCCATGATCGATCCGATCAAGGAACCGAGCCCGGTCGTGATCACGGAGAGGAGCGCCTGGGCGCTGGCGCGTCGATGGCTGGTGGCCTGGCTATCGATGTAAATCTGCCCGCCGATGATGAAGCAGGCGCTGGAAACCCCATGCAGGAGGGTTCCCGCCACGGCCAGCCAGAGGGGGGGATTGAGCGATAGGCTGAGGAACCGGAGGAAGAGCGCGCCGAGCCCGACCACGAGCGTCCCCTTGTAGCCGATCCGGTTCAACATCCAAGGGAGGAAGGCGAGCCCGGCGATTTCCAGCCACTGGCCGAGCGTCATGGCCGACGCGACCCACCCCCGAGGCAGCCCCCGCGATTCCAGGTAGCCCGGCATGATCTGGAAAATGATCGGCGTCGTGAATGAGACGCCGAAGGCGACGATGAGGAAGACCGCGACGTCGGGCTTGCGAACCAATTCGAGCCCTTCCCACAGCTTGCGCCGAGGGGTTTGCAAGGCGGAGGCCAGCGGCGGGGTATGAGGCAAGGTGAAGCACCAGGCCGAGAGCAAGATCGCGCAGGCCGCGGCGATCCAGAAGGCTTCGTAGGTCCCCTGGCCGGAACGCGCCGTGCCGTTGAAGAGCATACATGCCGAGACCAGCCAACCGACCCCCATCCAGCCGACGGTCCCCCAGAGGCGAATCCGCCCGAAATCGCGCCGGGGATCTTCCAGATGCCGCATCGTCAGCGAGTTGCTGAGCGCATACATCGGCGCGATGATCGAGAAAAACGCCAGGAAGATCAGGAAGAGAAAGGGGCCTTGCGTGACCAAACCCGAGGCCAGCAGGACCAGCAAGCACGCGCCGATCGCATAGCCGATCGCCAGCACATGCTGGGTGGCCATCCAGCGATCGACGAGCTG
>CALKTZ010000311.1 GCA_937997355.1 uncultured Planctomycetales bacterium
CCGGGAACCAACTCCCCGCGTTGGCCGCATAGGAGGTGAACCGCACGTTGATCGCCAGGCCCGGCGCCCACCCTCGGAAATATCCCATCGTGCCGAGGTCGCGCGGCTCGATCACCTTGGGATCGCTGGGGCCCCAGAGCGCCGCCATGCCGACGCCGAGCACGGTGGTATTCTCCGCCTGATTGATGGCGAGTTGCTGATTGATGAAGTTGTAGAGTGGCGATTGCTCGACGAAGGGGAGCAGGGGGACGAAGCACCCCTGATTCCGTCGCCAGCCGGCCGCCGTCCCGCTCGGGATGTACATCCACTGCCCGCCGGTGGGATAAACGTGGTGGACGCTCTCGTAATTGTGGTTCGCCAGCGCGAGCTGCTTCAGGTTGTTGGTGCATTGAGCGCGGCGGGCCGCCTCGCGCGCCGCCTGGACCGCCGGAATCAGCAGCGCGACTAACACCGCGATGATGGTGATGACGACCAGCACCTCGATCAGGGTGAACGCCCGTCGCGCCGATCCCGAACACACATGACGGTTTGCCATGGATCTCGACCCCAAAACGACGTGCCAACCCAGGAACCCCGAATTTCCCGCCCGGCCGACCCGCGGACCCGTTCTTACGACAATTGTCACAGAACTTCGAGCGAGCTTACCGCCGCGGGGCCGGAAACACAAGCGGGGAGTCCGAAACGATTCAGTGCGACGGCCGTAGGTCGGGAATTTGGAGACCCGCGCCGAACAGGAAATCGCGTGAACGTGCAAACACATCCCCCCTCAACAAGGGGGGATACAGGGGGGTCCTTCGATGCGAAGCCATTGCCGCAGCCGACCCCCCGTAGTCCCCCTTGGCAAGGGAGACGGATGGTTCCGGAGACCGGTAGCTGGGTGGCCGGGGCAAAGCGCAGCGCGCCCCGGGAATCCGGGTCGGGGCTGTCCTGGGACCGGAGAGATTCCGGGGCATGCTCGCCGTATCGGGTTCGCTTTGCCCCGGCCACCCTTCGGATGCCGAGCCGTCTCGGCATCATCTCACGGCTTCTTGCCGACCGCCACGACGATCGGGAACTTGAACCGCAAGCGGCCGGATTCGTCGAGCCGGGCGGCCACCCCCAGGACATCGCGGCCGATGTCCTCGCGGAAGATTTTGCGGAGCGGGTCGAGGTTCTCGGGGTCGGGGAACGACGAGGCGAGCAGGGTTTCGAAATCGACATCCAGGCCGTAGAACTCGGTCGAGAGATCGCCGAGCCTCGCGTCGTCGCGCATCATGCCGAGCAGCTCGGCGAGGTCGAGCGCCCTCGTGTGCGAGGGGTCGCGGAGTTTCTCGGCGGCGTTGTAGGCCCTGGCCTGTTCCGGGGTCGTGGTGTAAACGTCAACCACCACCACGCGACCGCCCGGCTTGCAGACACGCACCATCTCCGCCAAGGCGGCGGAAGGTTCGAGCAAATGGTGGAACGCATAGCGGCTGAACACGATCGAGAAGGCATTGTCGGGGAAGGGGAGGGCGGTGCTATCCCCCACCTCCCAGGCCAGGTTTTCCAGCCCCTGGGACTGCTGCTGAAGCCTCGCCTGCTCGATCATCGCCGGCGTGAGGTCGATCCCCGTCACATGGTGCGCCATCCGGGCGAAGGCGCAGGCCGTGAGCCCCGGCCCGCAGGCGACATCCAGCACCGTGTCGTTGGCGCCGACGCCCGAAGCTTCGAGCACGAGCCGCATCGACGCCTCCTCGGAATGCGCCCCCATCTCCCGGAACGGCCTGGCCTGGCGGGTGAACTGATCCAAAATCCTCTGACGTTGCGCCTCCGCGGTGGCGCCGGCATTCGCGTTCGCACTCATAATTCGGTTCGAAACTCCCTGGACTGACGGCCTGGAAAAACCTTGTCGCTCGCTCCCCCGAGGAATCAAAACTCCGGGAGCCGCATGGCTCGACTCTGAGCAAACATCCGACAAAGGACAACGCGACCATCCGCCAGGTTCGTCGCGAGGGGGCATTCCGCATCCGTCGCGATGGGACGCATCGCCCGGATTCTTCGAGAAAACCCGTGTTTTCCGCCTTGCATCTTACCCAGGCCATCGAGTCGGCCGAGACAAATAAGCCGACCGCGATTGTGTCTGATTTCGGCTCGCGAATCTTGAATGATTTTTTCCCGAGACCTTGATCCATCATGTATAATCCAGGTAATACCGGGCGGGCCAAACCGGCCTGAATCGTCCAACCGCTCCAACGCCCGGGTTGGGTCGTCAGGTTGGATACACCTTGTGGACCTTGCCGCACAACAGCGGCTGCGACCGTATTCTCGTTTTGATCTTCTCGAAGCTTCACCGTGCCGCGATTCATCAAGGTCCGAGAGCCCAGGTCGATCGGCGTGATGTTCACTCTAGAACGGTCGTCAGTCCGGATGATGCATCCCAAAACCCGGACCCTCTGGCGGTCGGACGTTGGGCCGGCTCCGTTTGGAGCTCCAATGTCTTATGTCAGGCGGTCCGGGTTGGCTTTTTAAACGCAGCCCCCCTCCCATCCATCATCTCCCATCTCCTGCCCATGACATCGGGACTTCGTCCCCGATAAAATTCGACATTCCATGTCCGGGGATAGGACTTGCTCCCCGGATGGCAACCACCCCTCACGATCGTCGGCCCAACTTCGCCCGATCCAAAGTTGGCCTGAATCGACTCTTCTGTTAAATAAGGGCTTGATTTCCACTCGCATCGCGATCGTGCGCGCAACCGTGATTGATTGGCACCATGGACTCTTCCGTGAGCGATTCCAACCGAAAACCCTTCGAAGACGATCGAGCCGGAATCGAGGGCCATGCGCCGAACGAACCCAATTCCAGTTTCGATAGGATCTCGCCGGACGTTTGCACGAACGAACCCAATTCCGAGTCACAGGCCCAGGCGCCGAACGAACCCAATTCCGAGTCACAGGCCCATGTGCCGAACGAACCCAATTCCGCCCAACCTGGCGCCGAAGCACTGGGGTTTTGCACGAACGAACCCAATTTTCATGCCCGGGGCATTCTGCGAAACGAACCCAATTTGGTGTCGACGGGACGCCGAACTTCTGACGTATCTTCCTGGTGTTACAGCGGTTGGACGATTTTATTCGTAGCGTTGTTCCCCGCACTCGGGGCGATCTGGCTCACCCCCTGGTTCACGACCCAGGATGGCCCCGCGCATGTGTACAACGCCGAGATCCTGGCGAGATCGTTCGAAGCCGACTCGCCGTTTCGAGACTTCTATGAGATCCACTGGCGGCCCTTGCCCAACTGGACGGGGCACCTGCTGCTGGCCGGGCTGGTGCGGATCCTGCCAGCTCGATGGGCCGATCTGATCGCGACGACGTTCACGATGGCCGGTTTTGCCGGGTCGATGATCTGGCTCCGGCGACGGGTCCGGGGCGACCGGAATCCCCTGGGTGCCTCGCTGCTGGCCGCGATCCTGGCGCTCAACATCACCTGGCTGTTCGGATTCCTCAGCTTTCTGGTGGGGGCCTGCCTGTTCCCGGTCATCCTGGGGCTCTGGTGGATTCGACGAAACGAACCCAATTTTCCCCTCGGCCGCCTTGCGGCCTTGATGGGGCTGGTGGTCTTCGCCTATTTCTGCCACCTGGTGAGCCTGGGGCTCACCGCCCTGGGACTGGTCACCCTGGCGGCGACCACGCCGAACGCCGGCCGCCCTCGATGGAAGCAACTGGCCGTGACGGCGCTGATCCTGTCTCCGCTGCTGGTCCTCACGCCGATCTACCTGAGCCTGAGCCATCGTGAGGGGGGCGAGCCGCCGTTCCCGGTCTGGCACTACCTTTCGTCGCCGTGGTCCCCCTCGGCCTGGATCACCCAGGCGAAGTGGGTCGACCCCATTTCCCTCATGAGCAACAAGGTACTCCCGTTCACCGATCGCGTTTCTCCGCTGTTCGCGATCTTCTCGCCGGTCCTCTGGCTTGGCCTGGCCCTCCTCCTCTGGGTCGCCGGGGAAATTCGAAGGATGCGTCGAGAAGGCGGTCTGGATTTGACGGAGGGACGCGAACTGTCGCCGAGTTCTCCGTCCGACCGCCGGGGGTGGTGGATCCTCGCCGGCCTCCTGCTCCTGGGGGGTTACTTCGGCCCCGACTCCTTCGGCCCGGATCACGGGGAGTACCTGCCCCAGCGGCTGATCTTGTTGGGATTGGTCGCCCTGGCGCCGATCTTCGACCCCGATCCGTCGACTCGCCTGGGCCGGTCCTCGATCGCCGCGTTGACCCTGGCGCTGGCCTTGCAGTCGCTGATCGTCTGGGACTACGCGATCGATTCCGGACGGACGGCGGGAACCTTCGCCTCGGCCGAGGCCCGCGAGCTGGTGGGGCGAGGCCGTCGCGTGGGAACCCTGCTCGTCCAGACCAGGAACCGGTTCCGATCCAACGCGCTGCTCCACGCCGACAACTGGCTCGGCGTGGGGACCGGCAACATCGTCTGGAGCAACTACGAGACGAGGTATTACTACTTCCCGGTCCACTTCAAGTCGGGGCTGAAACGTCCCGACCCCCGCACGCTCGAAGACCTGGCGATCACCGAGGCCCCCGACGACCAGGAAAAGCGCGCCCGGGAATGGGAGCAGCTCCTCGCCGAGAATGCCGACGCGATCGACATCCTCGTCTGCTGGAAGGAATCGCCCCTCCTGGACGAAGTGACCCGCCGATGGTTCAACCCGGCGGGGGGCGTCGGGAACCTGAGGATCTACCGGAAAAAAGCGGGAACGGGATCAACGGAATGAATCCGGGGGTCCGTCAGGCCGATCCCTGCTGAATGAGCCCGTTCATCCGACATTCGAAATGCAAGCCGCTGCGCCCGACGGAGCCGGGCGCGGCGGCCTGAGGAAAGCCGGACAGGTTGACCATCAATACTGGTCGGCGCTGATCACTTCACCGCCGGCCCTCGTGGACAGCGCCTGGAACACGCCGAGGCGCACGCCGTTGAGATTGGGGGTGGTGGGGGTGGCCGGCTGGGACGCATTCAGGGTGACGCCGATCGGGAGGCTCGTATTGCTGTCGATGCCGCCCGGCCAGGATTCGATCGTATCCTTGATGAATTTCACCGAACCGTCCGCGAACGAGGTGTTCGCCCCGCCGGGGTGCCGGCTCGACGGGCTGATGTACCAGTTGGAGGTGTGGCTGTAGGCATATTCCTTCCGATTGCGATAGGAATTGACCTGGAAGAGGCTCGTGAATACCCCCATGCCGTAGTTGCCGCCGGGCCACCAACGGGTGGGGCCGGTGCCGGAATTTTCGGGGTGGGCCTCCACTCCTTCAGCAAACAAGAAGGTGTTGCTCGTGCCGTCGGAGACCGCATCGATTCCGACGGACCGACCGATCCACATGACGCCGTTGCCCGCGTTGAGATACTCGCTGGCATTGGAGTGCGGCCAGGAGCTGTCGCCCGACTGGGGCCTGGCATCGGCGCACCAGATGCCCGCGTTCCCCATGTAGGACGTGTAATTCATGTAGACCGCCTTGCCCGGGCACCAGCCCGAGAAGTCCCCCCCGGCGGGCCGGAGATTACGCTGGGCGACGATCGGATCGCTCGGGCACCAGAGCGTATTCATCCCCGCCTCGATCACGGTTGTATTAACGCATTGGTAAATATGATAATTCGTATTTAATGCGGCGTAGAGGTTCGACCCTTCGTAGAACTGGAGCATCGAGATGAAGGGCGTGTTGACCCGCCGAGGGGTCAGATTGCCGAACACCTGGGGGGCCGCGGCATAGCCGCAACCCGGCGGGAAGACGTTGTTGACATCGTGGTAATTGTGCGCCGCCAGGCCCAATTGCTTGAGGTTGTTGGTGCACTGGATCCGCCGGGCGGCCTCGCGGGCCGACTGCACCGCGGGCAGCAACAGCGCGATGAGGACCGCGATGATCGCGATGACGACGAGCAGCTCGATCAGCGTGAAGCCCCGAGCCCGGGGCCGTGACGATAGGGACCGAATCATGAACAGCACCTCAGAAATAAGGGGGAAAAACGGTAACGAACCGAGGGATTCGAACTTCAATGCACGCGCGGCACGACCGGGAGGAGATGGACCCCCGGCCCGTTTCTTGCCCGCGTCCGGATACGCCCTCGCGCCACCGGCCCTGGCTTCCAACTCGCCGGGGTGCGACGACCGACCCGATCAGGAGTCTCTCTGGATATTCGCCTTCTCGATCATCTTCTTCTGCTTGGGCGTCAGCTTCTCCTGGTCGTAATTCGCCGGGCCCTTGCGCTCGAAGACCGGCGGCCCGGGATCCGAGCCGTAATTCGAACATCCCGCGAGCGAGGCCAGCCCGCAGAGCATCCCGGCCAGCGCGATCGACGGAATGACGCATTCGCTGAAAAAATATAATTTATTCATGATAATATCTCGTTTCGAAAACTATCCGCGGCCCGGCGCGAATGACGTGATCGGCGATTTCGCCTCCCGGCTCGACGCAGGGTCTACGATGGGGATGCGGGGCTCCCGTCAACGACGCAATGCCACGGATGGTCGCGGCGTGCTTGAAGATTGAGACTTGCAGCAGAGCCTCGGATGTCGAGCCGATGATCCGAACGACCCGACGATCGAGGCCGGATCGCCTCGACCTCCTCTCGACATCCGTCGACAATTTCAATCATATAGAATATGATTGAAATTTTATTTCATCACGACGCGGCCGATTCGCGGAATCCGCGATGATCTCTAAGTTTTTTAGCAGCCTGAAATTCACCGGTCCAGCATTCATCAACAAAAATATTTCATTTTTAATTTTTAAATAATTCACTTTTAATTATTATTTTTCTAATACTAATAATTAGGTACATGCTGAAGACAAAGCAATTGCGTCAAGAGATGGCCCTGTCGATCCGGGCCCGAATGGATTCTTTCGAAATGTGAAAGACGAGACGCCGAAATTCGAGCCCGCCCGCCTCGCGCCGCCCCGACGGCCGCCGATCGGACGCAAGGCCCAACCGCCGATGCGACCGATTTTTCCGCGCGAAGACTCCCCGTTTCCCGAAGCGGAAGCTCGCCGACTCGAATCCGGAGAGAATCAGGTCTCGGCGCGCGCGAAGAAGGGGACCGGCCGGATTGCACCCGGCAAATCCCCCTCCTTCCTGGTCGATTCTCTCCGGCCTCGGGGCGGAGGAGCCGGGCCCGGCTCACTTCTTGTCTTGCTTTTCCTTCTTGAGCTCGAAGAGGAAGATCTGGTCGTCGGTGGTCTCGAAGTCCTTGGGCCGATCGATGCCGGGGAGGGCCAGGCAGAGGATCAGCTTCTCGCCGTCGAGCTTGTAGATCGCCTTGCAGGTCTTCCCCTTCGATTCATCGGGGCCGTCCTTGATCTCGAAGTCGACGGAGGCGTGGGGCTTTGCCTTGGGGTCGGCCTTCACCTTGCTGACGTAGTCCGCGCCGTTGACCGACGACTTGAGCTCGTCGCCGCAGAATTCCCACTTGGAGTCGAAGCCGCTGCTTTCGGTGGAAACCCAGACCCCCTGAATCGCCTTGAGCGATTCATCGACCTTCTTGTCCTTGTCGTCGGCCGAAGCGATGCCGGAGACTCCGGCCAGGCCGACGCCGAGGGTCAAAACCGCCAGTTGCAGGAATCGTCGGCGGCTCGAGGGCCGTCCAGGAGCAATCGTGGTCATATTCGTGATCTCGCGGGGGAACAGAAGATGGTATCGCACGCGTATTCCGATCCGGCGACACCGGCGAGGTTTGACCCGGGCCGAATCGCCACCGGGGCCTCGATCGGCGCGATCCTCAAGGCGCCGAGGCCGCAACGAGATTGGATCACGCCGCCGCGGCCGGGACAAGGGGATGTTGCCGCGATTCGGCCGCAGGGCCGGGCTCAATACCGGCGTTGCGGGCGGATCAGGAGGAAGAACACGAAGAGCGAGACCAGGCTGTAGAACCCCAGGCCCAGGTTGTTCTGTTCGAGAAAATTGACGAACGTCGCAATCCCGGCGAGGACCAAACAGCCCAGGAGAACCCTCCGGTAAATGCGGGTCCGCCGCGATCTCCAGGCCTCGCCGTATGGCTCGAACCACTCGCCGGAAGGCTGGGTGGTCTGCGAAGCGTTGGAAGGAGGGCTGATCCGCGAAAGCCCGCGAAGGCCCTTTTCCGGATCGAGGCCCGCGAGGATCGGGCTCGGCGCGAGCCAGGGGGCCTCGGGCGTATAGAATCGCTCGGGGGGGAGCAACGGCCGTTCGCAGGCCGGGCAACGCCGCCAGCCGTTCCAGCCGTCGTCGGACGGGAATTCCAGAAGGACCCGGCAGTGCGGGCAGGGGTAGCTCGAAGGCGCGAACGCGTCGACGGTTGCGGTCGCGACCTCATCCGAATCCGGGGCTCCCCCGGCATTCGCGCTCGCGATCTCGGCCAGCCTGGCTGCCGCGGACGAAGACATGGACGACCGACTCTCCATGGACGATGCCCCCTTGATCCGGTTCCCCCATGCCCCGGCGACTCGAGCCATCGTAGCACCCTTGGCGAGAGAATCCGAGACCCGACAACCCCCTTTCGAGCCCGATTGCCGTCCCATTAGGATGGTGAGCATGATGACCCCAAATTCGACGGAAACCCGCGCGTCCGACGTGTCGCCATCCCCCTGGCTGGAGATGCGCGGCATCACCAAGAGCTTCGGCGGAGTCCACGCCCTGCGCGACGTCTCGATCGCCGCGCATCGGGGCGAAGTCCACGCGATCTGCGGCGAGAACGGCGCGGGCAAGAGCACCCTGATGAAGACCCTGGCCGGGGCGATCTCCGAGTTCGACGGCCAGATCCTGCTCGGCGGCCGGCCGGCCCGGTTCGAGGAGCCGCGAGACGCCGAGGACGCCGGCATCCGGATCATCTACCAGGAGCTGAACCTGGTGCCGCAGCTTTCCGTGGCCGCGAACATCTTCCTCGGCCGGGAGCGGACGAAGGCGCTGGGGCGGCTCGACGACCGCGCGATGGAAGCGAACGCCCGCGCGCTGTTCGACCGCCTGGGGGCGGCCATCTCCCCCCGAGCCGAGGTGGGCTCCTTGCGCATCGGCGACCAGCAGATGGTGGAGATCGCCAAGGCGCTGGCCTTCGACGCCGAGGTCGTCATCATGGACGAGCCGACTTCGGCCCTCTCCGACGCCGAGGTCGCCCGGCTCTTCCGGGTGATCAACGACCTCCGCTCGGCGGGCAAGGTCGTCCTCTATATCAGCCACAAGATGAACGAGGTGTTCACCCTCTCCGACCGCGTGACGGTTTTGCGGGACGGCCGATTCGTGGCCACCGCGACCCGCGACGAGACCACGCCGGAGCAAGTGGTGCGCTGGATGGTCGGCCGGGAGATCGCCGCGCTCCACTACGAGACCCACCCGATCGGGGCCGGCTCGGTGCTGGAGGTCGACCGGCTCTCGCTGCCGACTCCCCCCGGGAGCGGCCGGCCGGGGCTCCGCGACATCAGCTTCTCCGTGCATGCCGGGGAGGTGCTGGGGGTCGCCGGGCTCCTCGGCGCCGGGCGCACCGAGCTTCTCGAAGCGATCTACGGCGCGAGCCCACCGCCTCAAGGGGGGGCGATCCGCCTGGAAGGGAAGGAGGTGCGGTTCCGCCACCCGGACGACGCCATCAAGGCGGGGATCGCCATGGTGACCGAGGACCGCAAGACCCTCGGACTCTTCAATGAGATGAGCGTCGGCGAGAACATCACGATCCGCCGCCTCGCCGATTTGACACTCGACCCGATCCCGCTGGTCAACCCCCGCGCCGAGGCCCGCGCGATCCGCGATTCGATCGCCCAGCTGGCGATCAAGA
Organism: uncultured Planctomycetales bacterium; assembly: GCA_937997355.1. Taxonomy (GTDB): domain Bacteria; phylum Planctomycetota; class Planctomycetia; order Isosphaerales; family Isosphaeraceae; genus CALKTZ01. The sequence continues at coordinate 9,752 of CALKTZ010000311.1, forward strand.
CGGCCGGCGCGGGTGCCCCCATCACCAGCCTCTCGGGGGGCAATCAGCAGAAGTGCATCCTCGCGCGATGGCTCCTCGTCTCCCCCAAGGTGCTGCTGCTCGACGAGCCGACGCGCGGGATCGACGTCGGCGCGAAGGCCGAGATCTACCTCCTGATCCGGCGGCTGGTCGCCCAGGGGATGGCCATCATCATGACGTCGAGCGAGCTTCCCGAGCTGCTCACGGTTTCCGACCGCATCCTCGTCCTCTGCGAAGGGCGGGTCACCGCCGAGCTTCCCCGCGTCGAGGCGACCGAAGAGGCGATCATGCACGCCGCGACCCGGTTCCTCGACCGCGCGGCCTCCTGATGCGATTGATCATTTCATCGAATGATTAAGTCAATGAATCGACAAATTTGATCGGCGATGGTCTCCCGACCCCGCTGAAACGATCGACCGAAGGTCTCAAAAGCTTGGAGCACGCGAAAAATGGGACAGGCACGTCACTGCGTTCCGAGCCAGTCCCGTTTTCGCTCCGGCCAACCCCTATTCCGTTCTGCACCCAGGAGATGAGGAACCCTCCCATGCGGACCCGTTCATTGCCTCTCGGCCTGAGCTTCTTTACGGGCATACTCCTCGCCTCGACGACACTCACGGCCGCACCGCCGCTCCGGTTCGAGACTCAGGAGATCGACCCGCACGTCGGCAACGTCTGCTATGCCGTGACGACGGCCGACGTGAATGGCGATGGCAAGCCCGACGTCGTGGCGGTATCCGAGGATGCCGTCGTCTGGTACGAGAACCCGAGCTGGACGAAGCACGACATCGTCCGGGGGACCACCGCGAAAGACAACGTGTGCATCCAGCCGCACGACATCGACGGCGACGGCCGGATCGACTTCGCCCTCGGAGCCGGCTGGAAACCCCCCGACACCAAAACCCCCAGCACGCTCCAGTGGCTGGGCCGCGACAAGGCGGGCAAGTGGCGGATCCACCCGATCCGGTTCGAGGAGCCCACGCTCCACCGAATCCGCTGGGGAGATCCGAAGGGGACCGGCCGCAAGCAACTGATCGTCACCCCGCTGCAAGGTCGAGGGACCAAGGGCCCCAACTGGGGCGAAGGGCAGGGGGTGCGGGTGCTCGTCCTCGACGTCCCCAAGGATCCCGCCGACCCGAACTGGCCCGCGGAGCTTGCCGACGACTCGCTCCACACGATCCACAATCTTCAGATCATCGACGTCAAGAACGACGGACGCGAGGAGATCCTGCTGGCGGCCTGGGAAGGGGTCTTCGTCCTCGATCGGACTCCGGAAGGTCGATGGCTGCGGACCAAGATTGGATCGGGCAACCAGGAAACCAAGCCGTTCAAAGGGGCCAGCGAGGTGAAGCTTGGCCGACTGAACGACAATCGGCGGGACTACGTGGCGACGATCGAGCCCTGGCACGGGCATCAGGTGGTCGTCTATCCGGGGAAGTGGGTAGCCGATGGCACCGAGATGGTGATGATGCGCCAAGTCATCGCCGAGCCAGTGACCTGGGGCCATGCCGTGTGGACGGCCAATCTCGACGACGATCCCGACGACGAACTCATCATCGGCCAGCGCGACCCGAACCCCAAGGGATCGGCCGGACCTCGCGGGCCTGGCGTGTTCCTGTTCGACCCCAAGCTCGATGAGAAGGGCAATCTGACCTTCGATCGCCTCTCGATCGACGACGGGGGCATGGGCTGCGAAGACGCGCTGGCAACCGACCTGAACGGCGACGGCCGCGCCGACATCATCGCCGGCGGCCGCTCCACCCACAACGTCCGGATCTACTGGAACCGCAAGCCGTGATGCGGAGAGATAAGCCTTAGCAATATCCGCCCATCACGCCGGGATCGTGAAAACTGCCGGGCGGGGTCGTCGAGCATTGGGGACCTGGAGCCGTTCGAGGGACCCGAGAGCGAGGTCCAACGTCTTGTAACGGCCGACCCAGGGGCCGTCGGCCTCGCTCACGATCCAGCCCCTCTGGTTCCTCGCCGGCCGGACCAGGTACACCTTGCTCTCGGAAGGAGAAACGTCGACGAAAACCTGACGTGTGAGCCGCATGGGAATGTCCTTCGTTTCGTTCGCTGGAGTGATTGGCCAGGCCGGAGTGAAAATGGGGGCTGGCTCGAAGCGGAGCGCCGTGCCCGTCCCCATTTTGCGAGACGGTGCGAATCCGAGGATTCGGAGACCTTCGGCCCGCGATCATTCCGCGGCCGAAGCTTCGAGATGGGCCTTGATCCGCTCGTAGCCGGCCCGGGCCTGGTCGTCGGACCACTCCTTCACCAGCCCCGGATAGCCCTGCTCCTTGCCCCACTTCACCAGGAAGTCGCGGGTGCCGTTGGCCCCCTCGGGGTCGAGCGCCTTGACGTAGTCGTAGAACTCCCGGCTCGACCGGGGGCCGTCGCCGAATGCCAGCGGTGCGGCGGAGGGATTCGCGGTCGCGGGCTCCGCGACGGCCTTTTGAGCCGAGCCATTCGATCCCGCGCCCACCGCTTCCCGTTCGGCCCTGGCGGGTCGTCCCCGAGAAGCCCGGGCCGAGCCGTTCGACTCGGCCGCCCCCTTCACCTTCGCGGTGCCATTGCCGTTTCCGTTCCCATGTCCGTTTCCGTTGGACTTCGTCGAGAGGTCCGGCCGATTGGGCGCGGGAAACGTGAAGCGGGGAATCCCCTCGCCGTAGAGATGCCGGCCGATCCCGAATTTCACCGCGGCGCGTTTGAACGCGTCGGAGAAACCCGACTTTTCATCGTCCCCCTCGTCGCTCATGCCCGCGTGGCCGCCGGCGTCGGACTGGCAAATTTCCTC
>CALKTZ010000312.1 GCA_937997355.1 uncultured Planctomycetales bacterium
GGTTGAGTCGGGGCGGGGGATCGTGAAACTGCGTGGGCCTGGGCTTCCGAAGCCACAACCGCCGGATTGGGTTTGTTCGCGCCGTTTTGGGGATTGGGTTTGTTCGCGCCGTTTTCCGATTCCCGAACCGGGAGAGTTGCCTTCTCCTGCGCGGTCTCGGGGGTCTGAGGCGGATTTTTGGTCAGAGACTTGACGGCCCGGTGCAACTCCCGATGCAAGCTGAACTGATAGCGACGAAGGCGTTCTCCTTCCGAACTCGCGTCGAACGAGTTGAGGTCGGCGGTTTCGTCGGTCTCCTCCTGGGTTACATCCGTGAGGGCATCCGTGGCGTCAAGCATTTTACGGGAAAGGCAGATGTTTTCGTAGCGGTCGGCGCGGTCGAGCTTCCACGAAATGTTGGCCGCGCGGCGGACGAACTGCTCTTCGACCGGCGTCGCCGGATTGTAGTGATGAATCCATGCCTCGATGTGGCTGCGGTAAGCCTCCGGGTCTTCATTCGGCAGGACGTTCACCGATTTCGTTCGAATTCCATGCGTGATGGCGTTCATGCCAACTTTGGCTTTTCCTTCGGCAGTCCTGGGGCCAGTGCTGTGTTGTGCATTTTTTTGATTGGCCTGGATCTGTTTCTCGGTCGCCATGGTCGAGTCTCCGGAAACAATAGGCGAAAAATGGGAATGGGTCTTCTTATATATGCCATGAAGTTGTGATTTAGGACTGGGAAAAATAGATTAAGTAGGTAATTTTTGAATTCGGAGCGTTCTGAGAAAGGTTTCCCGGAGGGGACGATTCACTCCGGATAATGTACGGATTCGATGGAATGGGCGGGAAGGATTTGATTGAGAGTGCGAATCGCCTGGTAGAATTTGGTGTTGGAAAAGGAGCATCCGTGTCGACCGACGATGAAAACCCGCCCACGAGGCCGCATCTCCTCTCGTTTGATCTGGAAGAGCAGCGAGACCGGCTGACCTTCTGGCTGCGGCCTTCGCATCCAGGATTCACGCGCTGGTTCATGTGTCTTTGGGTCGCGGGCTGGACGGTGGGTTGTGTATCCATTGGTTGGTCCGCGATCACGAAACCTGAACCGTCCCTGTTCCTCTTCGGTGTGCCGTTCTGGATGAGCTGGTTCGCGATCGCGGCGGTGCTGCTCAATGGCTTTTGGGGCATCGATCGCTACCGACTGGATGCGGAAGGCTTCGAGCATGAGTGGATCGTGTTCCGCACCCTCAAGGTGGAGCGAATCCCGCTCGCCGACCTGCTGGAGTTCCAGGTCGAGCTGGTCAGTGTTGATTCCGAGTCGAAGAAGCAGACCTTCGCCATCGAGGTCGTCACGACGGGGCGGAGCCTGACGTTCGGAACGCAGCTTCCCCCCGCCGAGCGCGAAGGATTGGCGGAGTATCTGACGGACCATCTGCGGAAGCTGCAAGGGCACCACACCTCACATTTCGACGAGAACGAACAATCCGCGAAGGGCCGAATTCCTCCACTGCCGGCCGATAGCAGGTGGAGTGCCGGCGATGACTTCGCCGACCTGATTTTCGAGCAGCGGGGTGAATCTACGGCGAGTGCGACCCTGGGTCTTCTCTTCATCAACGGCTTTTGGAACGGCCTTGTCTCCGTTTTTGTGCTCGGCCCCCTCCTTGGCGTGCTGTCGGGATTCCCGATGGCTCAGGGCAAGGAATGGTGGTTTCTGCTGGCTTTTCTCACCCCATTTGAAGCCATCGGCTTGCTCATGTTCGTTGGCCTGCTGGGCGAACTGCTGGAGCCGTTTCGCATCACGCGATGGGCCTTCAGCCAGGATGAG
>CALKTZ010000313.1 GCA_937997355.1 uncultured Planctomycetales bacterium
GACCAAGGCGAAGTATGAACTGACCGGGCAGGAGCTTTATGTTCGCGCGGTCGTCACGGCCTCCGTCCCCCCGGAAAACCCGTCATTCGAGGGGCAGAAGGCGCAGGCCTGGACTCAGCCGGTGGGCTGGCGGAAGTGGGTCGTCTTCCGGCCGCTCGGACCTCGGCGGCCGGAACTCTCGGATCGTTGAGCCCGGGCCAGGATCGCATGTCGTCGACGAAGGCGTCGAACTTCGCGTTTCGATACGGTGGCCAGGATTCCGGACAGTATCTTTCGCCGCCCGCGTGCGGTAAAACGAAGGCGGAATCAGGAGCGATCCGCTCACAAATCCTCGGAAATCCTGGAGTCAACCGAATCATGACGCAAGCCTTGAATCGCCGTCAGCTGCTGATGGCAGGCGGAGCGGCCTGGCTGGGGGCGAGTTCCGTCGGCCGGGCCTTCGCTCGCCAGAACGGCCCGAAGAAGAAAATCCTCTTCTTCACCAAGAGCTCTGGCTTTCAGCACGGCCCGATCACGCGAAAGGATGGCCAGTTGGGGTTGGCCGAACGGATTTTGACCGAGATCGGCAAGGAGCACGGCTTCGAAGTCGTCGCCAGCAAGGACGGCCGCCTCTTCAACCCCGACCAGATCGGCCAGTGGGATGGCTTCGTCTTCTACACGACGGGAGACCTGACCACGCCGGGGACCGACAAGTCTCCCCCCATCTCCGCCGAGGGAGAAAAGGCGTTCTACGACGCGCTCGCCGGGGGCAAGGGCTTCATCGGAATGCACAGCGCGACCGACACCTTCGGCCACTTCGCGCCGAGGAACAAGAGCGGCGCCGACCCCTATATCCGGATGATCGGCGCCGAGTTCATCCGTCACGGCCCCCAGCAGGTCGCCAAGATGGAGATCGTTTCCCCGGCTTTCCCCGGCCTCAAGGACGGCTTCGGCAAGGAAGGCAGCTCCTTCAAAATCAACGACGAATGGTACGCGCTCAAGAACTTCCAGGAAGATTTGCACGTCATCCTGGTTCAGAGCACGGCCGGGATGAAGGGGAGCGACTATCAGCGCCCCAACTATCCCGCGACCTGGGCGCGTCCTTACGAAAAGGGGCGGGTCTTCTACACCTCGATGGGACACCGCGAGGATGTTTGGGAGAACCCGATGTACCAGGGGCTCCTGCTCGGCGCGCTCGCCTGGACCACCGGCAAGGTCGATGCGGACATCACCCCGAACATCCGCAAGGTCACTCCCGAGGCCGATACGCATCCGAATTGATTTCGGCCCCTTGAATGGATCCAGGGAAGCAGCCGATTGATCGGGAAAGGCCGAACTCGAAAGGTGCGGCCTTTCCCTTAGGGTGTCATGAAATCGACGATCCTCCATGAGCAATTCCGGACCCGAGCCCGGGAATCCCGCCGAGCCGGCGAAGCGGTTCATGACGACGCGCTGGAGCGTCCTCCTGGCGGTCCGCGATGGCGATGCCGACTTGGCCCGGGAGGCGCTTTCCTTACTTTGCGAAATCTACTGGTATCCGGTCTATGCCTTCATTCGGCGCAAGGGGCATGACGAGGACGCGGCCCTCGATCTGGTCCAGGGGTTCTTCGCCCGCTTGCTCGAAAAGAACGATCTCGCATCGGTCGATCCTCAACGGGGGAAATTCCGCTCATTCCTGATGGCGGCCTGCTCTCACTATCTTGCCAACCAACGCGATTTCGCGCGAGCCGTCAGGCGAGGCCGGGGACGGGCGCCGATCTCGATCGATCGCCTCAAGACCGAAGGACGCTACGACCGCGAACCCGCCCACGGATTGACCGCCGAAAAACTCTTCGAGAGACAGTGGGCGCTGACTCTCCTCGACCGGGTCCTGGCTCGGCTCGAAGCGGAGATGCAAGAGGCGGGGAAGGGGGAGCGATTCCGGGTCCTCCGATCGCTACTTCTTGGCGAATCCGATCGCGGGACCTATGCTCAAGTCGCCGCGGCGCTGAACCTCTCCGAAGAGGCCGCCCGCGCCGCCGCGCACCGGCTCCGCGGCCGTTATCGCGAGTTGCTCCGTGAAGAAGTGGCCCGGACGATCGGCGACGCCGACGACGTCGATGCCGAGATCCGATCGCTCTCCCTGGCGCTCGGCGGATGAAAATTTTCCTTGGCTCGTCACGGATCTCTTGAATCGCTTCTCTTGGTTGTAGACGCCCTCGTCGTTTCCAGGAGGTCCGCCCATGACCGAAATGCGAACATGTCCGAAGTGCGGTGAAACGCTGCAATCCGACCTCCTGTGGGGGCTCTGCCCGAAATGCCTCCTCACGGCGGGCGATTCGGGAGACTCCGACCAGCCCGGCCCGGATGACCGCGGCTTCGTCGAGTCCCAGGCCCCGCGGCCGGTATTGAATCTGGAGATGTTCCGACGCGCCATCCTCGACCTCGGGCTCCTCGATCCCGAGGAGTGGAGCATGTTCGCCGCGTTCGGAGACTTGCAGAACGTCAGTCGCCTTTCCCGCGTCCTGGTGCGTGCCGGCAAGCTCACGAACTATCAGGTTGCCGCGATCTGTCAGGGGAAGGCGAAAGGGCTGGTCATCGGCGACTACATCGTCCTCGACAAGCTCGGCCAGGGGGGGATGGGGGTTGTCTTCAAGGCGAGGAAACGGTCGGCGGGCAGGGAAGTTGCCTTGAAGATGCTCCCCCCGTCGTTCAGCCGCGATCGCGAAGCCGTCCGGCGGTTCCGCCGCGAATTTCAGATCACTTCCCGCATCGATCATCCCAACATCGTCTCGGTCCTCGACGCCGACGAGGATCGAGGAGTCCAGTTCTTGACGATGACCTACATCGACGGCTACGACCTCCATCGGCTTGTCGGCGATCAGGGGCCGTTGCCGGTGGAACTCGGGCTGGATTGCATGATCCAGGGGGCGCGCGGCCTGGCCGCGGCCCATGCGAGCGGGATCGTCCATCGCGACGTCAAGCCGGGCAACCTGATGCTGGACAATTCCGGCACGGTTCGCGTCCTGGATCTGGGGCTGGCGCGCGTGATTGAGTCGGCGGCCGGCCAATCGATGGACGGCAGTCTGACGCAGGCCGGCACGTATCTGGGAACCGTCGACTTCCTGGCCCCCGAGCAGGCCGATGATTCGAAGCGGGCGGATCACCGGGCCGATATCTATAGCCTCGGTTGTACTCTCTACTACCTGCTGACCGGCAAACCCCCCTTCAGCGGGGATTCGGTCCTCAAGCGACTCATGGCGCACCAATCGCAGCCGGCCCCTTCGCTCCGGTCCGCGAGGCCGGAGGTGTCTCCACTCCTGGACTCGGCCTGTCGGGAGATGATGGCCAAGAATCCGGCCGACCGCCCGGCGTCGATGCTCGAAGTGATCGACCACCTGGAAGCGTGCCGGAACGCGTCATGCGATGAGGACACCACCCGCTCGAACCTGAAGGGATTCGCCGAGACGGTTTTGAAACGGGCCGCTCCTTCGGTGCGTAGTGACCGCACCCAACTGGAGGCT
>CALKTZ010000314.1 GCA_937997355.1 uncultured Planctomycetales bacterium
CTTGGGAGCGACGGCGGCCGGATTGTCCTTGGCCGGCTCCGGGGCCGGAGGGGCGACCTGGGATTTCGTTTCGGCCGAGGCGACGATCGCGGCTTCGTTCGCCTCGGTCGGCGATGGGGCGTTCCTCGGCGACAGGGGGATCGCCCCGAACCACCAGCCGGCCCCGAGCGCCACCAGGAGGGCGGCCGCGAGCCCGGCGACGGCCTTGCGCCAGGGGACGCCGGAGGGCTTGCGGGGGACTCCCTCAAGCTCCCGGACGTTCCGGGCAACCGGGGCGCGGGGGGGACGGAAGGCACCGCCGGTGCGCTCGGCGTCGTCAAGAGACGGAGGGCGGGTCAAGGCTGATTTGAGAGACGTCGGGCCGATCGGCTCGCGTCGAGCGGGAGACGAGGAGGATTTCGAGGGGGCCGATGCCCGTGCGGGGAGTCGGCCGGTCCGCGCGGACTGGACGAGGTCCCCTCCCCGGGCTTCGCCCAGGGGCCGGCGCAGGTCGAGCAGCAGGGCGCCCGGGACCCGCTGGGCATTCCTGGCCTCGGCCGAGTCGGCGAGCACCGCGCGCCAGGAGTAAACCGCCCCCTGCGGGAGCTGGGTGAAGTAGGTACACAGCTCCACGTCCCAGCGACGATCGGGGGGGATCAGCGCGAGGGCCTCGACGAACAGCGGCAGGACGGACATCCCCGGTTCGAAGAGGAGGTAGGTCGGCTTGCGCGGATCGGCGAGGAACGATTCCGCGAGAATCCCGGCCCAGCCGGGGTCGCCGGTCCGCGCGCCCCAGGCCAGCGCGATGACGGGCGGCCGATCGCCGAGGGGAGGGGCCACGCCGCCGGGGATGAGGCGAGGCTCGCCGGTCCATTCGGCCTGCAGGAAGCCGGGCTGGCCGAGCAGCCAGGCCGGCCCCGCCACGGGCCGGGGGTCGAGGTCGGGGTCGAGCACGACATGATGGGCATATTTGTTCGACCGCGAGGAGTAGTCGAGCCCGGCGAATCCCACCCGAGACAGCACCGAGTAGGCCCGCCCGCCGTGGGTGATCCGCAGGTGCGAGAAGTTGACCGGGTTGAGCGCGGCCTGGGGGTCGTGCGGGGGGAAGACCTGCTGATAGCCGCTCAGCCCCTCCAGGCGCTCCCACAGGACCCCCGGCAGGTTGGGGGTGGCGGCGACCGTGCAGAAGCCGACACTCCCCGGCCTCAAGCCGCGAGGGGCCGATGTGTAGTGGAGCTCCTGGGTCATGTTGCGAGGTCTCGCTTCCTGTTGCCTGCTGTGATTGCTCGACCCGACGGCGACCGGCCGGATCGGACCGGCCGCCGCTCAGTCGGAGCCCTTCGACAGACTCTTGCGCTTGAGTCGCGGGATCAGCCCCGGCAGCGTGCGGCTCAGGACGTAGAGGACCGGGACCGTGCTCCAGTGGGGCCTGATGTTCATCGGCCGGATGCCGGGGAGCTTCGAAACCGGATCCGGCTCGATCTGGTCTCCGAGCGCGCTGATCGGGATGTAGGTGACGTCGCTCGCGAAGGCATCGGCGGCCGTCACGATCTCCGGGCAGTGGTTGAACAGGAGGTCGCGGAGGTTCGCGGACTGGGTCTCGATCCGATCGAGGTCGAGCGCCGAGACGCCGCCCGACGACTTCCAAGGGTTGCTGGTATCGGCCGGGCCGAGCAGGTGATTCCAGGCGTCGAACTTGGAGAGGATGATGATGAGGGGGCGATCGTATCGGGCATTGTGCGCGAGCCCCGCATGGCGGCGGACCCGCACCGCGGCCTCGGTCAGGATCGTTTCCTGCCGGCTGAGCCGAACCTCCTCGGCGCCTGCCTCGCCGGCTGCCGGCAACCGGCAGTTCGATCGGAATCGCTTGTCCTGGGTGGGGTCGAACAGGAAGAGGATCGCCCGGGACCGCGCCAGGTGGCGCGTGACCGGGCTCGCGGTGGTGTCCTGGCCGGGCTGGAAGTGTTCGCCCGCGTTGTCGTAGAGGCAGAGCATCCGCCCGAGCGTCGCCCCCTTGGCCCCCTTGCGATGCTCGGCCCGGGGGAGCATCGAGAACAGGAACGGGCGGGGATATTTGACCGTCTGCTGGCCGAGCGAGACCGTGTCGTAGAGCTCCCCCTGGAGCTCGGTCTTGCGGATCAGGTTCCCCAGGGGCAAAAGCTCCGATTCCCGGGCGTTCAGGAACAGCCCCTCCTCGCACTCGTTGAGGATGCGGTTCGAGGCGGGGTCGGCGTCGGTGAACGTCACCGAGAACTGGAGCGGCAGCACCTTGCGAAGCTGCCACGTCATCGCCGTGAGGAAGTACGACTTGCCGCTGGCCGGCGCCCCCAGGATCGAGAGGAACAGCGGCTCCAGCTCCAGCATCGAGCGCGGGATGGTCAGGTGGCAGCGCGGGCAGGCCAGCTCACGGCAGGTCATCGATCGCCCGTCGATCGCGTCCCCCTCCACGGTATACCGGCTCGGGAGGAACCGCTGCGGCTGCTCGGGGCCCAGGATCGGATCTCCCAGCAGGTCGACGTGCTCGGAAACCCAGAGCACCTCCTCCGGGGGGAAATGCGCCCAGCAGTGCGGGCAGGTGACCTGCGACAACAGCCTGGGGCTCGCGGGTCCGATCGGACGACCCTCCCCGACGTTCTGCACGCTCATCATCGAGCCCCTTCGAGTCCAGGAATGCACGACCAAACGCCGAGAGGACCGATCAATCCTCTAAAAGTATACCTATGACCATTATCAAGAGCAAGTTGCTCAAGCAGGACCCCGAATTTTTTCGTTGACGTGCGAAAGCCGCTCGCTTCGCGCGCGATCTGACCGACGTGGCGGGGTCGATCGAATCGGGCCGAGACTCGGCCCACGCGTCGACGATCGACGGGGGAAAGCACCGGGAGGAAGGCTCGGGAGGAAGGAAGGAAGCGGGAAATGAGGAGGCGTGACGTCCGCCAAGGTCTGGGAGGGCGTTGTCCTTCGTGCCGCGGACGAAGACGAAAAGCGAAGACGACCACCGCTTCGGGGACGGTGATCGCCTTCGCGGCACGTGGAGAATTGGGCGCGGACGGGACAGGGCCAGGAGGAGGTGAATGGAACTGGTTTATGAGGATCGATTCGATCGGATTGAGCCGAGATTCGTCATGCCCGGGCATGAGCCGGCCCGATTTGATTCATCCGTCCCGTCCGCTCGTTCAGCTCGGGTTCAGGCGGTTCGGCGGGCGCGGCGGCGGAGGGCCATCCCGCCCAGGCCGATGGCCCCCATGCCGAGGAGGATCACGCTCGACGGCTCGGGGACGGCGGCTTCCACGACCGAGACATTGTCCAGGGCCAGATAGTTGGGATCATTCCGCTCGTAGAAGGTCACCGTCGAGGTGCTCCCGCTGGCGATGAAGGAGTAGGAATACAGCGTGTAATCTTGAAAGGGGATATTGATCTGATCGAACACGGTCGTCCCGTCGATGTCGGTCCGGAACTCGTTGGGGAAGGTGTTGTTGCTCGCCAGGTAGTAGCTCAAGGTATAGGCCGATCCGGCGGTCGTGGCGAAGCTCTGAGAGACCGTGCCGAGCCCGCCGACGTTCCCGAGGGCCGCGAAGAAGTCCCCCTCGTAGGGGGTATATCCGGCGAATCCGGTCCCGGCCACGAGCGTGGCGCCGGCGTTGACGGTCCAATCGGTGAAACTATTGGTTTCGAAACCGCCATTGGAGATGAGGTTCGCGGCGGCGGGGCGGGTCCCCCCCAGGATCGCGACGAAGGCGAGGCCAAACAGTACTTTTTTCATGGATGCAGCTCCCTTGTTACCTAGCAGAAGGCCACGATGGTTCGGACATCCCGAACGATGCCCGGGAGCACTCGCAACTCACTTGCGAGTGCTTACATGCATTTCATTCGCGACAGTACAAATCAAAATTATCTGGATACCTAGGATCGCCCGGATCACGCTCGCGCACTCACGGCGAGTGGAGCCATCGTCGGCCGTCGCGAGGGGACCGTCGCCGTTTCCGAGTCGGCCGGCGATCCCCGTGATCGAGGTTCTTTGAGGACCGATCCATCCGGCGGAAGAGACGTGGACTGGAGTGTCCAATCACCAATGCGTCATTTCCGCGCGATTCGTCTCACGACATCCCGATTTGCTGCTTATTTACATCTCTCCGAGGAAGCCGCAACGGCACCAGGCGCGGGCGTAAGACCAGCAGCGGTAGGCCGTGGCGCGGGACATGCCGAGGGCCCGGGCGGCCTCTTCCACGCTCAGGCCGGCGAAATAGCGCAGCTTGACGAGTTCGGCCGCCTCGGCATTCTCGGCGGCCAGATGGGAGAGCGCGTCGTCGACGGCGATCGCCTCCTCCGGCGAGAGATCGACGGCCGGGTGCGTGTCGAGCAGCGCGGCCCGATTGAGATCGCCCCCTCGTTTGAGCCGCCTGCCTCGCCGGGTATTCTCGACGAGGATCCTGCGCATCGCCTCGGCCGCGGCGGCGAAGAAATGGCCCCGGCTATCCCAGCGGCGGGCATCGTCGTCGAGGACGAGCCGCAGGTACGCCTCGTGGACCAGGTCCGAAGCCTGGTAGGCCGTGCCCGGCCGCTCCTGGGCGAGCTTGTGGGCCGCCAGCTTTTGCAATTCCTCGTAGACCAAGGGGATCAATCGCTCCGACGTCCGCGGCTCCTCTTGGTCGATGGCCGGGACGATCGGGGGCATGTCGTCCATCACGCTAGCCTTCCGCGCAGGCTTCACTTCCGGCTCGAACGAGAACTCGCGGGACCCTTCCCGGCCGCGCGGGATTGCCGCCGGCAAGATCCCGCCTCGGCGCGGTGTGTTTGAATGGATCGTTGTCGTCGATCGCGGGCCTGGCTCTCGTCGCCGCAAACCCGTTCGTCCACCGTCCCCGAAAACTCGCTCGTCACCACGAGAACTTCTCTCTGACTCCTAATCTATTAGATCCTATTCGGACCGTGAATCGCGCATACGTTCGGGCTTGATGCTTCTTTTTTTCGACATTCAATAGCATTTCTGGCACCATGACGCGCGTTTTGTTTCGAATGAATATGGAAAAGCACGGGTGGACGGAATCCCGGCCGGAGCCGGGCGTCGCGGCCCGGGTCCTCGATCTCGATCGAGGATCGGCGGAATCGCGGGGGAAAGGCCGGCGCCGGAAAAATCCAATCGCCGTGCCGCCACGGGTTTGCGACGTCGATCGGGGCGCGTTACTTTACTTAACCGACTTCGAGGTGTATTCCCCCCTTCCGCGTCGTCTCGTGCAAGCTTCCCGCCGCCCCGTCCCGATTCGGATCAGGCCAGGCGGGGAGGGATCGCGGCGCCATCAACCCGTACCGTGCGAGCTGATTCATGGCGACATCCCCCGCCCCCGATTCTTCGGGGATCACGGCCAATCCCGATTCCCCGCTCGAGCGCGCGATCAGCAAGGCGTACTGGCGGCTCCTCCCCCTGCTCTTCATCAGCTACGTGATCGCGTATGTCGATCGGAGCAACGTGTCGCTGGCCAAGCTGGAGATGACCAATCAGATCCCGGGCCTCGACGACAAAGCCTTCGGCTTCGGCGCGGGGATCTTCTTCATCGGCTATTTCTTGCTGGAGATCCCCGGCACGCTGATCGTCGAGAAGTGGAGCGCCCGCAAGTGGATCAGCCGGATCATGATCACCTGGGGGTTGCTGGCGGCGTTGACGGCGTTCGTGAAGTCGCCGATGCAGTTCTACGGCCTGCGGTTCCTCCTCGGGCTGGCGGAGGCCGGGTTCTTCCCGGGGGTGATCGTCTATCTCTCGCACTGGTTCCCCAGCCGGCACCGCGCGCGGGCGATGTCCTACTTCTTCATCGCCACGCCGATCGCCCAGTTCCTCCAGCCGATGCTCTCCTATTACCTGCTGAGGCTGGGGACCACCGAGGAGTTGACGAACGGGACGACGATCCACTACCCGGCCCTCGCCGGCCTGCTCGGCTGGCAGTGGATGTTCATCGCCTGGGGCCTGCCGGTGGTCGTCCTGGGGGTGATCGTCTTCTTCATGCTCACCGACCGTCCC
>CALKTZ010000315.1 GCA_937997355.1 uncultured Planctomycetales bacterium
TCGCGCCAGGGCTCGCCGGTGCGGGCCAGGTGCGACACGGCCTCGATGAAGTCGCGGTCGCCCTGCTTCGGCGGCGCCCCGGCGCGACTTCAGCCCGGTGAGTGCCTCGGCCAGGCGGCCCCAGATCTCGTCGGTCAACAGCAGACGCGATTCGTCCATCGCCGGTAACTCCCCCGGGTGTAGAGGCTTCTGACATAGGAGGAGTTGCCCGCACGTTTGATTCCGGTCGGTCATAATTCGTCAACAGAACCTAGGCGGGATTGGCGCCTTGCAGGGACGCAATCGATGGCCCCGCTCGGTCGGTGTACCCGGCCATGTCGCCCGGCCGAGTCACCTGCATCCCGGCCAGGCCGGACCGGGCGGATACTTCGGCGTGCCACGTTTCAATCGGATAAGCCGCACTTGGATCTGATGAAGGCTTCCTTCCACGATTTCTTGTGACATAATTGCGATTGATCGTTGGGTTTTCATGCCGTTTGCATCGCGACCCGGCATCCGGTTTTTGACTTGAGAGGCCTCCCATGACACGGTGGAACAAAGTTTTCGCGCTCCTGGCGACGTCATGCTCGATCGGACTGCTGGCCCTGTCGACGGAAAGGCTGACTCTCGGCCAGGAACCCGAGGAGAGGCCCGCGAGCGCGCCTGCCGTGGAAGCGATCCCCAAAGGCGTCCGGGCGTTGATGCAGGCGAAGCCGTCGAAGTTCGTCTACACGGATTTCGTGAAACGTGCCCTCGCAAGGCGGATCGTGCCGGCGGTCGCCGCCGCGAAGGGGCATGTGGCCGCCGCTAGCGCGCCGCAGGTTCAGAATGCCAAACCGGAAGACGTGGAGGCCGCCGTCCTCGCATTTGCACGGGAGCTTTCGGGGATTACTCCCCCCCCGGGGCTCGATGAAAAGATTCGTAATCAGAATCGGAAGGCCGACGATCTGGTCAGGTCAAGTGCGCCCCGAGTCGGCGCGGCGCCGAAGGCGATCGTCAACTCGGAAACGGGGGAGACGCTCGACCCGAAGATGACACGATTCGATTGGCGAGACAACGGCTGGATCGTCCGGAATTCCGGGATCATCTCGCAGGCCGGGGACCAGACCCTCGGAGGGACATCGAACTGCGGCTGCTGCTGGGCGTTCAGTACAATCGGGACATTCGGGGGAGCCAATGCCCGGATGAATCTGCGGCTGGTCGCCGGATCGGAGCAGAATCTGCTCGACTGCGTCGGCCCCGCGAATGGGGTCGCCAACGATTGTTCGGGGGGATGGTGGGCCTTCGATTATCTGATCAATACGGGGGTTCAATCGCGCGGGAGTTATCCCTACGTCGGGCACCAACAATCCTGCCAGGCCCAGTCGAACCCCCCTTATCGCGCCGTGTCCTGGCGGTATGTGCTGAACCAGGACACGGTCCCGATGACCGACGCGCAGCGCCTGCAAATCAAGACCGCCCTCATCAACTATGGCCCGATCGCGGCGACCGTCTATGCAACCACGACCGAGTTCTCCGGCTATGGGGAGGGGAGCCCCCCGATCAGCAGTTTCCCCAGCGGCAACAAGGTGCTTGGTGATGATGGGATCGCGCGGATCGTCGATCACGCCATCGTGATCGTCGGCTGGGACAATGATAAAAAGTCCTGGGCGATCAAGAACTCCTGGGGCGAGGGCTGGGGGAAGGAAGGATTCGGGTATGTGGATTATTCGTCGAACAACATCGGCTACGGTGCCGCTTACGTGATTCCGGTGCGGATCAATGGCGGTGCGGCGGTCGCCGCCGCTCCGGCCGCACCCTCGGTTGCGGCCCCCCCAGCAACTCAGATGCAATCCATCACCATACCTCGCGTGTTTCCGGGAGCCCCTCCATCGGTCGGTGCTCCGGCCCCAGCCCCCCCGCCTCCATCCCCTTCGACCCCCAAATAATCGACAGGCGAACCCGCTCGCGCCCTGGCTTCATCCTAGGATAGGTCAGGGCGTTGTCGTTGGCCGGATTCAAACCCGCCCGCGGAAAACCATCGCGTGGTGGACG
The DNA here is from genome assembly GCA_937997355.1 of uncultured Planctomycetales bacterium. Lineage (GTDB taxonomy): Bacteria > Planctomycetota > Planctomycetia > Isosphaerales > Isosphaeraceae > CALKTZ01. The sequence goes on from CALKTZ010000315.1 coordinate 2,014, forward strand.
AGAATCGCTTGAACCAACCGCCCCAGCCGACGAATAATCATGGTGGGGATCTCTCGGGCAGCGGCGAAATTCGGTAGGGTGATCGACCCGTGATCGGAATCGGATCTGCCTGGGAGCCAGGAGGTTTGCGATGAGATGTTCCTTGGCCGTTGCGGGTTACTTCGTCTCGCTCGCTCTTCTGGGGCAGGTTTTTGCACATCGACTCATGGCCGAGCCACCGTCCGTAGCTGCACGAATTCACATCCTGAAGCCGGATAAGAATGGCGCGACGATCAAGGTCCGTCCCGGCGACGAAATCATCTTGAAGCTTCCCATGCAAATCCCCTTCAAATGGGGGCTTTCCGAGAAGGCGGAAAACCTCAAAGAGATTCGCAAACCGTTGCAGGTGATCCCCATCGATGGAGGAGATCAGCCGACCGAGCCGCCGAAGGCGGGAGGCCCGCAGACCGTCGATCTCCGCTATCAGATCCTGAGCATGCCGAAAGGCGAGCAGAAGCTCCAATGGCTCTACTGTCTGGGGGGACGGACGAGCCCGAACGGCCAGCCCATCGAGCCGACCGAGCCCCTCAAGGCGGACGAACTCCCGACGAAGCGAGGGACCTATTTTCGGATTGTCTTGACACCCGAGAAGTGAACGAGAACGGGGGATGGGCCACGGGTAAATCCCGCGACCCGTCCCCCGTTGGTTGATTCCCAGTTTGCTCGCGTGCTTATCGCGATGGAGGGCTGGCCAATTTCGCATCCCCTTCGATGATTAAATTGGTCGGCTGAGTTGGAGCTGGAGTCTCAGGAGTGGCGGGTGTTGGCTCCTGCGAAGGCATGGGCCGAGGAACTTCGGATGGAGCCGTTTCTCCCCTGGCGGGGGTCAGGGTGATTGTCCCCGTGATCTTGTAAAGACCTCCCGAAGCATCATCGGCGGCAGGGGGCGGGGGTGTATGTTGATCCTGGTTGAGGGCGTTTCTCTCCGGTTCGGCCGGTTTGCGTTCGCGGATGATCTGGCCGATCAGTCGGGTGAGCGCCTTCTCCACGGGCTCGTTGATCAGGAAGAGGAAGCCGTTGAGGGGTAGGAAGGATTTGGCCGAGTCAAGGAGCAGGCTCGCGAGTTTTTCGTCGGTGACATGCTGACCGAGCTTTTTCCGAATCGCATCGAGTTCCTTCTTCAGGAAGCTTCTCAGGCCGTCGACCCGCGAGAGGCGATTGCCGAAGCCGCCCGAGAGGACATTCATGTCCTCGTCGGTGGGGCCGCTCTGTAACCCGGCCGCCACGGCCGCTTGATCGGAATTGGCCTGGAAGGAGTTGCTGGGGACGACAAACTGATTTGACGAACTCGCCTGGGCCGCTTGCGCGGTCGCCGTCTGGACATAGAGCAGGCCATTCGCGAGGTTGCTCGATACGGTCGCCTGGGCCGCTTGCGCGGTCGCCGGTTGGACGTAGAGCAAGCCGTTGGCCGGATTGTTCGTCGTCCCGACACCTGTCCCGTTGATCGGGATCAACTGGAGTGACTGATTGGTTGTCGCCACGCCGGCGCTGACGGCATTGATCGGGATCAGGTGTAGGCCATTCGTGGTGGTCGTGGTCGCCGAAACCGGGACGGTGTTGATCGGGAGTAGGGTCAATCCGGAGATGGATCCTCCCGAGCGGTAAACCGAGGATTGTTGATATCCGTGATGGAAAGGACC
>CALKTZ010000316.1 GCA_937997355.1 uncultured Planctomycetales bacterium
TTGAGGATTTCGTCCTGAATGCCTGCGCCGTCGAGGTGGGCCTCGAAGTTCCGGGGCATGCCCAGGCCGTTTCTCCGCAGGCGCCGAAGTACCGATCGACGGGGCTCGACCTCTCCGGGGACGAATGCGACGCGCTGATCGCCTATGTGCGAAGCCTGCCGCAACCGACCGAGCGGCAACCCTTGACGGGCGCGGAATCGAAGCACATCCGCGGCGGCCGAACCTTGTTCGCGAGTGTAGGCTGCGCGAGCTGCCACGCGCCGAACGTCGGCGACGTGAAGGGGATCTACAGCGATCTGATGCTCCACGACATGGGCGATGACGGGGCCGACGATGGGTCGTACACCGATGACGGCAGTGACGGCGACGATCCCTTCGGGCCGGACAGTCCCATTGCATCGACGGACGGCAAGGCACCGGCCCATGGCACGATTCCAAAGGCCGCCGCCCCCAGGGGAGCCAATCGCCGCGAGTGGCGGACGCCGCCGCTCTGGGGATTCCGCGATTCCGGGCCTTATCTTCACGACGGCCGCGCCCAGACGCTGGAACAGGCCGTGGCCATGCACGGCGGCCAGGGCGCCGCGTCGGCGGTCAACTTCTTCAATCTGTCCCCCTCCGAGCGGCTCCAGGTCGAGGCGTTCCTGAAATCACTGGTCGCCCCCAATCCCAGCCTGTTGGCAAGTCGCGGCGAGTGAACCCATGACGGTTGCCGGGATTCGATCGTCAGATCGCAACCGCCAAAAGACTCGGTTGGCGGCTCCATGGTTCATTGGACTCCTGGTCGCGGGCACAATTGTGCGCGGCCAGGAGCCTCAAACCCAATCCTCGCCTCCGCACAAGGCCGGCCGCCCGACCCTTGCACTCGCCTTTACGAGGGATGGGAAGCGTGTTGTGACGGCGGATGGAAGCTCCGTCTTTTCGATCTGGGATCTCTCCACGCGCAAGGTCCCCTCGAAACTCGGCAATGCTTCGGGAGGAATCCTGGCCCTCGCCTTGAGCCCCGACGGCAAGATCCTCGCCACGGGGGGCGAAGGGAAAGCGGTCATCCTCTGGGACTTTGCCGGCGGAATCGAGCAATCGAAACTTGTCGGGCATCTTGGAGCCGTCACCTGCCTGGCGTTCAGCCCGGATGGGAAAACCCTCGCCTCCGGGAGCCGCGACGCCTCGGTCACGGTCTGGGACATCGCCAAAGGTTCGGAAATCCGTACCCTGGCTCGCCACACCAGCGCCGTTACCTGCCTGGCATTCAGTCCGGATGGGAAAATCCTGGCCACGGGTTCGACCGACTGGACCGTCAAGCTCTGGGATCTGGCGTCTGGCGAGGTCCGCCACACTTTCGAGAACCATCGCGGCGAGATTAATACCGTCGTCTTTTCACCTGACGGCAAGACACTCGCCTCTTCCAGCAAGGATGAAACGGTCAAGCTCTGGGACATCGCGAAGGGGACCGAGAAGCATTCCTTGAGTTCGCAGGGATGCGCGATCGGACCGTTGACCTTCACGAGCGACGGCCGATCGCTGATCGCCGGGGGGGCCGATGGATCGATCCGGCGCTGGGACCCTCTCGACGGCCAGCTCCAATCCCACTATCTCAGAGCGCATGAGGGAACCATTTCCGCCCTTGCACTGGGTCCGGATGGAAAATCGCTGGCGACCGGCGGCGCGAGCCGTGAAATGGCGATCTGGGACATCGCGACTCAGCTTGCCCCCAAACCGTTCGCCCAGGTCGAATCGAAGATCCAGGCGATGGCGGCATCGGCCGATGGCCGCCTTCTCGCCTCGGCGACGGTCGACGGCCAGGTCGACCTTTGGGAGGCTGCCGGGCGTCATCTGGGCAAACCGATCAAGGTCGAGGCAAAGACGATTGCACTCGCGCTCTCCCCGAACGGCAAGCTCCTGGCCACGCTTCCCGTCAATGCGAGCGAGGATTCGCTCAAGCTCTGGGATACCGCCACGGGGATCGAGCACCAAGACTTCCTCCCGATCGTTCCGGCCGAGGCGCAGGCCGTCGCGTTCTTCCCCGACGGCAAGGCCATGGCGACCGCCGGAGGCTCGGTCAGCGTGTGGAGCCTGTCCGGCGAGCCTCCGATGCGCGCCTTCCAGGGGAGGACGGGGATCATCCGATCGATCGCCATCGCACACGATGGTTCGTTGATCGCCACCGCCGGGGGAGACGGCGTGGTGACCCTCTGGGACGTCGGCCGGGGCGTTCCTCAAAAATCACTGAAAGGGCACACCGGGGCCATCGCCTGCGTCGCCTTCAGTCCGGATGGAAAGGTCCTCGCCAGCGGAAGTGCGGACGGGACGATCAGGCTCTGGGATACCTCCAAGGGCTCCGAACGGGCCTCCCTGCGCGGCATCAAGCTACGCGTGACCTCGCTGCTTTTCTCCCCCGATGGGCAGATCGTGGTCTCTTCGGCGGACCACGATCCAACGGTTTCGTTCTGGGATGTCAAGGCGGCCCGACTCGCCGCAACCCTCACCCTCCCCGATGCCAAGCCCGGCGAAGGGGTTTCTTGCGTCGCATTCAGCAACGGCGGCAAATCGCTCCTCACCGGGGGCGAACGCGGGATCGAGTCCTGGGACGTCTCGCCAACGAGCCGATCCCTGATCCGCGTTGACTTGAAATCCGGGCCGTAAACCCTCGACTCTTCGTATCCGCTCTCTTATCTGCCCTTCACCCTCTCGGCAATTCCGCCATGTCTCCGTTCGCCCCTCTGGGGGGTTTAAAGATCGAGCATTCCGAGAGAACTGTGGGAAAATCGGCCGGGGTTGTCACCAAATCGACGGCTCGTTCGTCCTTGCCGATGTTCAGACAGTTCCGACCGTCCCGGGGCGGTCGAGAGGAGCAGGAGAGGGTTCACCATGAGATCATCCACGGTCTCAGACGATAACAACTACGAGGACGAAGGGATGCGTCCGAAACTGTTGGCGCTGGCTTACCGGATGCTCGGAAGCATCGCCGACGCCGAGGACGCGGTCCAGGATGCTTATCTGCGATTGCAGCAGACCGAAGGGGTCCGCTCCTCCGAAGCCTGGCTCGTGAAAACGACCACTCGCCTGTGCATCGACCGGCTGCGCGAGGCCAAGCGAAAGCGGTCCAGGTACGTCGGCCCCTGGCTCCCCGAGCCGATCTCGGAGAGTTGGGGCGGTGCGGCCCCCGACCGACTCGAACTCGCCGAATCCCTCTCGATGGCGTTCCTGGTCTTGCTCGAATCCCTCTCGCCCGCGGAACGGGCGGCCTACCTCCTGCGCGAGGTTTTCGACTACGAATTCGAGGAGATCGGCACCCTCTTGAACAAGAGCGCGGTCAACGTCCGTCAGATCACCGCGAGGGCGAAGAAGCGGCTCGGCCGGCGAGAGCCGCGATTTCGGCCGAGGGCCGGGCAGGCCGACGACCTGGCGGATCAATTCTTCAATGCCTGCCGGTCGGGCGACCTGGAATCGATCGAGGCGATGTTGGCGGAGGAGTCGGTCTACTACTCCGATGGCGGAGGCAACACCCCCGCCGCCCCCAAGCCGCTCATCGGCCGACATCGGATCGCCAACTTGCTCTCGGTCGTCTTCCGCAAGCGGCAGCGCTACTGCGAGATCGCGCGAACCCTGGTGAATGGAAAGCCGGGCGTCGTCTTCACGGCCGAAGGGAAGGTCCTGCAAGTCCTCACCTTCGACACCGAAGACGGGCGGATCGGCAACCTCTACAGCGTGTTGAATCCGGACAAATTGCAGCGATGGCCTCAGCACGAATCTTGAATCAAGGAGAACGACGATGCAAGAACGATTGAACTACGCCAAGCAGTCGCCGGAAGCATTCCGGGCGATGTACGCGATGGAAAGTTACCTGGCGGGCTCCGGGCTGGAACACTCAATCCGGGAACTGGTCAAGATCCGGGCCTCGCAGATCAACGGCTGCGCCTTCTGCATCGACATGCACACCAAGGACGCCCGCGCCGCCGGGGAAACCGAACAGCGCATCTACGCCCTCAACGCCTGGCGCGAAACCCCCTTCTTCAACGAGCGGGAGCGGGCGGCCCTCGCCTGGGCCGAGGCCGTCACGCGGATCGGCGGAGGAGTCTCCGACGAGCTCTACGAGGAGACGCGAAGCCAGTTCTCCGAAAAGGAAATCTCCGACCTCACCTGGACGGTCGCCGCGATCAACGCCTGGAATCGAATCGCCATCAGCTTCCGGAGCGTCCCCGGAGCGTATCAACCCAAACAACACGCCCAGTAATTCCTCCTGGAGAGAATCGATCGTGAAAAATCTCTTGTTCGCAGCCGCCATCGTCGCGTTGCTCGGAGCCGGCGGGCTTTCGCTGGCGAATCACGGCGATCACGGAAAAGAGTCGGTGAAAGTCCTCTCCGAGCGCGACGTCGTCGAAACCCTCAACGGCAAAGCCGCGCGGGTGACGACCGTCGAGGTGACCTTCGGGCCGGGGGTTGCCGGCAAGCCGCATCGCCATCCCGGCCCCATCTTCGGTTACGTCCTCGAAGG
>CALKTZ010000317.1 GCA_937997355.1 uncultured Planctomycetales bacterium
CGGCGTCGGCGGTATGCCCCGCCTCCTGGTAATCCGCCAGCGCCTGATCCACGGCGATCTGAAACTCCACCGGATTGATCTGCGCGATCGGATCGCCCGGCTGGACGATCATGTTGTCATCGACGAACAGCGCCACCACCTGACCCGTGACGTACGACGAGATCGGCGTGATATTGCCGACCACGTAGGCGTTATCCGTGTAAGCGTCCGTGCGGGTCGTCCACCATCGATGCGATATCTTCCCACAGACCGCCAGGCCCACCAGCAGCAACAGCAGCCGGCGTCGGCGCAAAGTCCATAGACGTGCCATCGAGTCCTCTTCCAATTCATCTGTCAAGGAGCCTGCACTCCCCCGACCCCGTCGTGGGGAGGTGCGCACGACATTCGATGATCCTGGATGGGCCGGCTGAATCAAGATGGCACACGCCGTCGCCACTAAGGGCGAGACGACCCGAGGACAAAATAAGGTTGTGCCGTCATCTCTCCGGCGGATTCCGCGGATCGCGAGGAGCCGCGGCGAGGCGTGATTTCGCCGCTTCCCGCACCTTTATCATCGGCGATTTGGATCGATTATTCCAGCTTTGTGGATTGTGTGACCGGGGCCGCCGGATCATGGGGCCTTTATGAAAGAATTCAGTGATATCGCAAGTCGTCTCTAATCCGCGAGTTATCGCCCCGCACCGGGGACTGCCGGGCGATGCCGCGCATGCCACCATGTCGCATCGAGAGTTTGCAGGCGGTGATCGAGGAGATACGGTGTCGCGGGAAGCTAGCCCGGACGGGGCGATCAGTAGCCGTCCCCGGAGTTCGCCGAAACCTTCCCCCTCATCGAGCGGAAGAGATAGGTGTAGTAGCCGCAGACGAGGACCATCCCGATCGACCACCAGACGAGGGCGATCTTCATCCCCTGAGTCTCCGAGATCGAATTGGAAGCCGTCAGGCTGAGCCCGGGATCGAGCGTCGACCTCAGCCAGAATGGGTAGTTGCCCGCCAGTGCCGTGGCCACCGCGCCGAAGAGGAACGCCGAGGAGGAGAGGAACGCCGCGAGGTCGCGCCCTCTTTTTGGGAATGCGAAGACCCCCCAGGCCCCGGCGATCGAGAGCCCGACGAACCCGAGGCACCACGGGCGGGATGCGATGTTCGAGAAGACACTGGGCTGGATCCAGGCGGTGGCCGCCGTCGCGGCTGCCCACAGGAGGATCGTCGCCATCCAGGCCGGCCGTGCCAGGGCCAGGCTCCGATCCCGGACCGCCCCCTCGGTCCTCCAGGCGAGATAGAACGCGCCGTGCCCCGCGAGGGCGACGAGCGTCAGGAGTCCGACCAGGCAGGTGTACCAGTCGAGGATGCCCGCGTCTCGGCCCGGGAGGAAGTTGGTGAAGAGGGCCATCCCGCTCAGCCCTCGCTCCTTCAGGGGGACCCCGCGGATCAGGTTCCCCATCGTCGCGCCGAAGACGATCGCCAGCGAGGCGGAGGCGAGCGAGAACACGGTGTCCCAGAACTCTCGCCAGAGGGGATTCTCCTGATGCAAGCGGAACTCGATCGCGAGCCCCCGGAGGATCAGCAGCCACAGCACGATGTTCAGGGCCATGTAGAAGCCGCTGAACGCCGTCGCGTAGACCTTCGGGAAGGCCACGAACAGCACCCCCCCGGCGGCGATCAGCCAGACCTCGTTGCCGTCCCAGACCGGCCCGATCGCGGCCAGGGCGTCTCGACGCTCGGCGTCGGTCCTCGCGACGATCCGGTAGATGATCCCGACGCCGAAATCGAAGCCGTCGAGCACGGCGTAGCCGGCGAGCATGCCGGCGATAATCGTGAACCAAATCGAATCCATGAGTCCTGTCCTAATGGGCCGCGACGGGGCCTCGGTCGATCTGCCTGAGCACCTGAACGACGAAGAGCATGCTCAGCAGGAGATACATCCCCGCGAAGCCGAGGAGCGTGAAGACGACGTCTCCGGTGTTGACCAGGTCCGAGTGGGATTGATCGGTGCGCATCAAGCCGTGGATGACCCAGGGCTGACGGCCCAGCTCGGCGGTCCACCAGCCTGCCGTCGTGGCGATGTAGGGGAACGGAAACGCGAGCAGCAAGATCCAGAGCAACGGGCGGGCGGCGAGCAGGCGCCCCCGCGCCAGGAAGACCGCCGCGACCCCCATCACGAGGATGAAGATGGTCCCCAGACCGGCCATGATGTGATAGCTGTAATAGAGCAGCTCGATATTGTGGGGCCACTCTTCCCTGGGGAAGTCGTTGAGGCCGTGGACCGTGCTGCCGAACGAGCCGTACGCGAGGAAGCTCAGGATTCCGGGGACGACGATCGGGTTCTGGAGCCTGCGACCGGCGACATCGGGCTGGCCGATGATCGCCAGCTCGGCGTATGGCCCTCCTTCGAAGAGCCCCTCCATGGCCGCGAGGGTGACGGGTTGATGCCGGGTCACCATCTTGCCGGCGCCGTCGCCGGTCGGGAACGCGACCAGGATGCTGGAGAGGAGGCCCACGATCACCCCCGAAGTCATACACATCTTGGCGTGCCGGAGGTGCTTGCCGAGGAGCGCCCAGTAGGCCCCGACGGCCGTCACCACGAACGAGGAGGTGACCAGCGACGCCATCATGTTGTGGGCGAACTGCCACAACGCCCAGGGATTGAGCATGAAGGCGGTGAAGCTTTCGAGGTGGAGGACGCCGTCCTCCCCGAGCCGATAGCCTACCGGATGCTGCATGAAGGCGTTGGACACGATGATGAAATAGCCCGAGAGCCACGAGCCGGCGGCCAGGGCGATCGTCACCGCCAGATGCCGGATCGGCCCCAGCCGGCGTTCGCCGAAGAGGAAGAGCCCGAGGAACGTCGACTCCAGGAAGAACGCGAAGACCCCTTCCATCGCGAGGGCCTGTCCCACGACCTCGCCCGAGTACTTCGAGAACCGCGACCAGTTCGTCCCGAACTGGAATTCCATCGGGATGCCCGTCACCACCCCCATCGCGAAGTTCAGGGCGAAGATCCGCCCCCAGAAGCGGGCCGTCTCGTTGTACGACTCGTCGCCTTTCCGGATCGCCATCGCCTTGAAGATCACGAGGAACAGGGCCAGCCCCATCGTGAGCTGCGGGAACAGGTAGTGATAGGTGATCGTGAATGCGAACTGGATTCGGTGCCAGACGAGGCCGTCGCTCATTTCCGCTCCTCCGGGTTGAACGCGTCGATCATCAGCATTTGAGGGCCGGATTCGGGAAGGCGTGCGTGTCGTCCTCCTCGCCGGGGGGGCGATCGACGCAGGCGAAATCCTTCTCCAGCAAGACCCGGATCGTCCCCCCCTCAACCGCCTGGCGATTCTCGAATCCGACGCGATCGCTCGCGAGCCATCCCGCGACGTCCGAGGGGTCGATCCGGACGATGATCGCACCGTCCTCATACGACGCCTCGGGTCGTTCGCGAGGCGTGGCCCTCGCCTCGACGGCGTAGGAGAACGCACGGCCCGGCCCGAAGTGGACGGCGTCCTCGATGCGCCCGGTTTTCACGAGCTTCTCGATATCCTTCCGATCCAGCCTGACGCGGATCGAATCCCCTCGAATTCGCAGTTTCATCGCCTGCCTCCTGGACAATCCCCGAGATCGCATCGGCCGGTCGGCCCTGGCCGACATCGCCGGAATTGTTGAATTGTACACTCTGCCCGATTCGAGCGATGCCGGATCGGGTGAGTTGAGAGGTCAGACGGTGAAGTCGGATCGGTCGTGGGCCTTGCCGAACGGCTCGATGATCCAGTCAGCCACGGCGGGCTTTGTGGCGAGAGGCGGCTTTCTTGAGCGCCGGCGTCGGGGCCGGAGAATTTGCGATCAGCAAGAGGAAGTGCTCACGGTATCGGTCCGACAGGGGGGCGGCGGATTCTTCGACAAACGCGAGTTCCTCTTCGGCTTTCACTTCGGCCCGGCGTACAGGCAGCTCTGTGTCACTCATCATCACCCACCTGTTCGTTGAAGACTTGAGAGACCGCCTCATCGGGTGGCCTCCGGTGGGGCGTTTTTTTTTGTGCTTTTGGAAAATCTTACTTACGCCGAGATGCCCTCCAAAGGAAGTGATAGGGCATATCGCGAAGTTCGCTAATTGATTTTATGTGATCACTTTCCTCTTTTGCGAGTAAGCCGCCCATTCCCGTGCAAGCTGCGGCTATCGAAGCCGCGACTCCATAATTGGAATACGCAGCAAGAGAAAGGCCGGCACTCGCTACGCTGACTCCGGCAAGCTTGAATTTTCGGATCCTGGCGATCGCCGCGAATTTTTTCTGAATCCTGTTCACCGAAACCCTGACAGTGTCGTGGAAAATGTCATTTATGCTCGCGGGTTCGGCTTGAGCTTGGGTAACCAGCTTGCGGATATCACTTCGCAATTCGGCGAGAGAATCTTGCTCACCGTCCAGAACTTTGGCGAGTTCGACTATAGGAATGTTTCTTAATGCTACTCCGTTAGCTCCTACGAACGATTTCCCCGGCCAGTTCGTATC
>CALKTZ010000318.1 GCA_937997355.1 uncultured Planctomycetales bacterium
TCCGCCAGTTCGCGGTGACGATCGCGGTGTCGACGATCATCTCGGCGGTGAACGCGCTGACCATGACCCCCTCGCGCACGGTGCTGATCTTCAGGACCGAGGAGCTGAGTCACGGCGGCCATTCCTTCAAGCGTGAGGCACTCCCTTGGTGGGCCTTCGCGATCCTCGGCGGGGTTCTCGTCGTCTGGCTCGCGCCGGAACGCCTCGCAGGGCCGCTCGGCCTGCCGGACTGGCTGCGTCCCGGTGAAGAGGGGTCGATCCATGCCGATCTCTCCTGGCTCGCGACGGCCGTCTACTTCGTCCCGGGCGCGCTGGCCGGCGGCCTCGTCGGCCGGCTGATCATCGGGCCGGTCAACGCGGTCCTCGGCCGGCTGTTCGAGGGCTTCAACCGGGGATTCGACCGGATGACCGACGCCTATGGCTGGATCGTCGGCAAGTCGCTCCGGATGAGCCTGATGGTCCTCGTCATCTACGGCGGCCTGCTCGTCCTGACCTACGACGTCCTCCGCCGGGCCCCCACCGGCTTCATCCCGGAGCAGGATCAGGGGCGGCTCATCGTCAACGTTCAGTTGCCGGATTCCGCCTCGCTCGAACGGACCCAGGCGGCCATGGAGAAGGCCGTGAAGATCGCCCAGGAGACGCCGGGGGTCGGCCACACGATCGCCATCGCGGGGATGTCGTTCCTCCTGCAAGCGAACGCATCCAACTTCGGCTCGATGTTCATCGTGCTCGATCCGTTCCACAAGCGGCAATCCCCGGGTCGGACCGCCAACGCCGTCATGGCCCGGCTCCGCGAGCAGTTCTCCGAGCAGATTGAGGAGGCCGTCATCGCCGTTCGAAACTCCTCGTCGATCCCGGGGCTCGGGGCGGCGGGGGGTTACAGGCTGATCATCGAGGACCGGGGCGGGCGCGGCCCGGACAACCTGCAACGCCAGACCGACAACCTGGTGGCCGCCATGAAGAAGAGGCCGGGGCTGGCCACCGCCGCGACCCAGTTCCGCTCCAAGACGCCTCAGCTCTTCGTGGATATCGACCGGACCAAGGCCCAATCCCTCGGCGTCGCCTTCGAGGACGTGAATCAGACCCTCTCGATGGGCCTTGGGTCAATCTACGTAAACAGCTTCAACCAGTTCGGCCGCCACTGGCAGGTGACCGCCCAGATGTCGGGGGAGTTTCGCGATCGGATCGAGGACCTCAATCTCCTCCAGGTCCGGAACAAGTGGGGGGAGATGGTCCCGCTCGGGACCCTCGTCCGGGTCCGCGAGATCGGCGGCCCGATCAGCATGAGCCGATACAACCTCTACGGCGCCGCGTCGATCAACGGGAGCGTCCCGCCCGGCTACAGCACGGGGGAGGTCATCGCCGAGATCGATCGCCTCGCCGCGGAAACGCTCCCCCTCTCGATGAAGGCCGAGTGGACCGAGCTGATGTTCTTGCAGATCAAGGCGGGCAACACGGCGATGTTCATCTTCGCCCTCTCGGTCGCCAGCGTCTTCCTGGCCCTGGCGGCGCTCTACGAGAGCTGGGCGTTGCCCCTGGCGGTGATCCTGGTGGTGCCGATGTGCCTCCTCTGCTCGGTGGCCGGCGTCCTGGCGACGGGGCGCGACGTCAACATCTTCGCCCAGATCGGGCTCGTGGTGCTCGTCGGCCTGGCCTGCAAGAACGCGATCCTGATCGTGGAATACGCCAGGCAGAAGCATCAGGAGGGGCTCTCGCGCCACGAGGCCACGCTCGAAGCCTGCCGGCATCGGCGTCGGCCCGCTCGTGCTGGCCTCCGGGGCGGGCGCCGAGATGCGCCGGTCGCTGGGGATCGCCGTCTTCAGCGGGATGCTGGGCGTGACCCTGTTCGGCATCTTCCTCACTCCGGTCTTCTTCTCGGTGATCCAGCGCTACAATGAGTCGAAAATCCCCATGCCGGTCGTCGCCCGTTGGGTCGGCTCGGCCGTCGTGAGCGGGGCGATCGGCCTGGGAATCGGCTACGTCCTGGTCCGGTTGGAGTTGGCCACGATGCCCTGGGGGTTGGCCGGCGGCGGCCTCTTGGGGGTCCTCGCCGCCTGGTCGGTGCTGGGGATTCGCCGGCTTCTCGGCCGTCACGCCCGCGGCCCTTCGGTCGAACTTCCCGGCCCGCCCGAGGCCGGGTACTCGCGCGGAGTCCATCACCCTTGATCTCTCGATTCTTCATCGACCGGCCGGTCTTCGCCATCGTCCTCTCGCTGGTCTTCGTGCTGGCGGGGGGGGTGGCGGTGTTCACCCTGCCGGTGGCGCAGTACCCGGAAGTCACCCCGCCGACGGTCCTGGTCACCGCCATCTATCCGGGGGCCAACGCCCTCACCGTCCGCAACACGGTGGCCGCCCCGATCGAAGAGCAGGTGAGCGGCGTCGAGAACATGCTGTACATGTCGTCGCAATGCACTAATGACGGCACCTACACCCTCACCGTCACCTTCCGCCTGGGCATGGATACCGACATGGCGCAGGTGCTGGTGCAGAACCGGGTCTCCCTGGCGCTGCCGGTCATCCCGCCGCTCGTCCAGAACGAGGGGATCAGCGTCAAGAAGATGTCCCCGAACACCTTGATGATCGTGAACCTGGTCTCGACCGACGACCGCTACGACAGCACCTTCCTCAGCAACTACGCCACCATCTTCATCAAGGATGAGCTGGGGCGGCTGCCGGGGGTCGCGGGGATCACCTATCTCGGCCAGCGCGACTACAGCCTGCGGGCCTGGCTCGACCCCGCCAAGCTGGCCGCGCTCAAGCTGACGGCCGGCGACGTCGTCGCGGCCATCAACCAGCAGAACCTCCAGGTCGCCGCCGGCCAGATCGGCCAGCAGCCGGTCCCCCGGGGGCAGCAATTCCAGCTCACCATCAACACCCTGGGGAGGCTTGTCGAGCCCGAGCAGTTCGGCGACATCATCATCAAGGCGGGGGATGCCGTGGCCTCGCAACTCCCCGCCCAGGGGGGCGGGGGATCGATCGGGCAGGGGGTCATGCCGAGCACCCCCGCCAGCGGCGGGGCCGGCACCTCGGGGGTCTCGCAGATGATGCCGGCGGGGGGGCCGATCAGCCTCCCCTCGATGCCGGTCGCCGGCCGTTCCGGCGGCTCGGGAGGCCAGGGGGGGCAGGGGGACCTGAACTTCCAGGGGGGAGCCACCGATCAGGGGGGATCGAACACCCAGGGGGATGTTTCCCAGGCCACCGCGATCGTCCGGCTCCGCGACGTCGCGAGGGTGGAACTCGGTTCTCGCCAGTACGACCAGTCCTGCACGCTCGACGGCAAGCCGTCCGTCGCCGTCTCCATCTATCAGCTCCCCGGCTCGAACGCCCTCGACACGGCCGACGGGGTCTACGCCAAGATGCGGGAGTTGAAGACCCGTTTCCCCGACGGCCTCGATTATCGCATCGTCTACGACACCACGCCGTTCATCCGGGAATCGGTCTCGGAGGTCTTCAAGACCCTGCGCGACGCGGTGATCCTCGTCGGCATCGTCGTCCTCGTCTTCCTCCAGGACTGGAAGGCGATGATCCTCCCCATGATCGACGTGCCCGTCTCGCTCATCGGCACCTTCGCCGTCATGGCGGCGCTGGGGTTCAGCCTCAACAACCTCACCTTGTTCGGCCTGGTGCTTGCGATCGGGATCGTGGTCGACGACGCCATCGTCGTCCTCGAGAACACCGAGCGGATGATCGCCAGGGGCTACGACTCGCGGACGGCGACGATCAAGGCGATGGAGGAGATCACCGGACCCATCGTGGCGATCACCCTGGCCCTGAGCGCGGTGTTCATCCCCTGCTGCTTCATCGGCGGGATCACCGGGCAGTTCTTCCGCCAGTTCGCGGTGACGATCGCGGTGTCGACGATCATCTCGGCGGTGAACGCCCTCACCATGACCCCCTCGCGGGCGGTCATGATCTTCAAGACCGAGGAAACCAGCCACGGAAGCCACGAGCTGAAACGCGAGGCGCTCCCCTGGTGGTTCTTCGCCATCCTGGGAGGGATCTTGACCTCATGGCTCGGCCAGGAAGAGGCCGCGCGCTGGCTCGGCCTGCCGTTTGGGCATGAAGGAGAGCCCGCCGAGACATGGGTCTCCTGGGGGTTGACGCTCGCCGCGTTCGTCCCCGGGGCGCTCGCGGGGGGGCTCGTCGGCTGGCTGATCATCAAGCCGGTGAACGCCGCGCTCGGCTGGTCGTTCCGGACCTTCAATCGCCTCTTCGACCGGATGACCGAGGTTTACGGCCGGGTCGTCGCGGGGATTCTCCGGGTCAGCGCCATCGTGCTGCTCCTCTATGGCGGATTGCTGGCGCTCACCTACTGGGAGTTCGTCCGGACGCCGACCGGCTTCGTCCCCCAGCAGGATAAGGGGTATCTGCTCCTCAACGTCCAGCTCCCCGATTCGGCGTCGGTCGAGCGGACCCAGCGCCGGATGGCCCAGATCGAGGCCCTCGCGCGCTCGACCCCGGGGGTGGCCCACACCCTGGGAGTCTCCGGGCAGTCGCTCCTCCTGAACGCCAATGCCCCCAACCTGGGTTCGTTGTATGTGCTGCTCGACGAGTTCTCGCACCGAGGCCGCGAGTTGACCGCCGACGCCATCGCCGAGGAGCTCCAAAGAAAGTGCCAGCGCGAGGTTCGCGGGGCGATCGTCTCGGCCTTCGGCGCCCCGCCGATCGACGGCCTCGGCACCACCGGCGGGTTCAAGCTCATCATCGAGGACCGGGGCAACCTCGGCCTGGAGGCCATGCAGCGGATCAGCGATCAGATCGTGGAGCGGGGGAATCAGACCCCCGGCCTCCAGGGGCTCTTCAGCAGCTCGAGGGCGGACACCCCCTGGCTCTACCTCAACATCGACCGCACCAAATGCCTCACCCTGGGGGTTTCGATCAGCGACCTCTTCAACACGCTCCAGGTCTACCTCGGCTCGTATTACGTGAACAACTTCAACGAGTTCGGGCGGTCGTGGCAGGTGAACGTCCAGGCCGACCAGAAGTTTCGCGGCGACCCGGAAGATATCCGCCAGCTCCAGGTCCGCAACAACAAGGGGCAGATGATCCGCCTGGCCACCCTGCTGGACGTGAGCAACACCAGCGGCCCGGTGGCCGTGATGCGCTACAACATGTATTCCAGCACGGCCATCACCGGCAACCCCGCGCCGGGGACCAGCTCGGGGGAGGCCATCGCCCTGATGCAGGAGATCGCCGACCAGGAGCTTCCCCGCTCGATGGCCTCCGACTGGACCGAATTGGCCTACATGCAGCTCCAGGCGGGGAATACCGCGACCGGCGTCTTCTTGCTGGCCATCATCTTCGTGTTCCTGGTCCTCGCGGCCCAGTACGAGAGTTGGAAGCTCCCCCTGGCGGTGATCCTGGTGGTGCCGATGTGCCTCCTCTGCTCGCTCGTCGGCGTGAACCTGCTCGGCATGGACGTGAGCCTCTTCACCCAGATCGGTTTCGTGGTGCTGGTGGGGCTCTCCAGCAAGAACGCCATCCTGATCGTCGAGTTCGCCAAGCAGGCCCAGGATTCCGGGGCCCGGCGGCGCGAGGCGATCCTGGAAGCCTGCCGGCTCCGGCTGCGTCCGATCCTGATGACCTCGTTCGCCTTCATCTTCGGCGTCATCCCGCTCGTCATCGCCGAGGGGGCCGGCGCCGAGATGCGCCGGTCGCTGGGGACCGCCGTCTTCAGCGGGATGCTCGGCGTGACCCTGTTCGGCATCTTCCTGACGCCGGTATTCTATTACGTCATCCAGCGATCCGAGAACCGAGGCGTCGTCCGCGTTGCCGGGGTCGAAGAACCATGAAGAAGTCCACGAACGTAATGATCCTCGGCATCGTTTTCGTGACTTTCATCGGTTTGCTTCGAGAGATCGGCAAGAATTACTTCGGCTGGAAGACCTTCTCCACCGGGAAAATGAACATGCCCCTCGGAACATGTTTTTACGCCCTCATCTTATGTAAATATACGGAAATCCTGAGAGGCCCCAGGATCAATTTCGCCGTCGTGATCTCCCTGATTTTTCTCTATGTATTCGGATTTTTCGTCGGGCTCGCCTATGAGCTTATCCTGGATGCGCCTTCTTTCGCCTACGATCGATATGGGCTGATCAAGGCGGCGCTCGGCGGGGTTGCGCTGGGCGCGGCACTCGGGGGCGCGGTCAAAGCGACGGCATGGGTCTATCAAAAGTTCACGCCCACTCTCATGGATCGCGGATCAGGGCCGGAGTAGACGAGCGACCATTCGAAACCGGGCTGTGCTTTGGGCGGCGGCCGGTTAAGCTAGTTTCAGGGCCTGCTTGCAGGCTCCGTTTGCATTGCTCCCCATTTTTCCTGAAGCCCGGCCGCAAGACCGGGCAGCCTCGGACCGATCGATCGGGAATTCAGCACCATGGACAGCGACCCACCCTACGCGGCCGAATTGCGACGGATTCGCAACATCGGAATCATCGCCCACATCGACGCCGGCAAGACCACGACCACCGAACGTGTCCTCTACTACACGGGCGAAATCCACCGCATGGGGGACGTCGACAAGGGGAACACCACCACCGACTATCTGGAAGAGGAGCGCGAACGGGGCATCACGATCGTCGCCGCGGCCATCACCTGCCACTGGAAAGACGCCGAAGGCCAGCCGATCACCATCAACCTGATCGACACCCCCGGCCACGTCGACTTCACCGCCGAGGTCGAGCGATCGCTCCGCGTCCTCGACGGCGCGGTCGTCGTCTTCTCGGCCGTCGAGGGGGTCGAGGCCCAGAGCGAGACCGTCTGGCGGCAGGCGACCAAGTATCGCGTGCCTCGCATCTGCTTCATCAACAAGATGGACCGCATCGGCGCGGAGTTCGAACGGGTCTACGAGGAGATCCAGGATCGGCTCCTGGAAAGCCACCCGATCCCCCTCCAGATCCCCATCGGCGCCGGCCCCGAAGGGACCATGGGAGAGTTCCAGGGGCTCATCGACCTGATCACCATGAAGGCCCTGTTCTACAAGACCGAGGACATGGGCTCGCAGATCACCGAGACCGAAATCCCCGAGGACAACCGCCCCGAGGCCGATCTCTGGCGGGAGAAGATGCTCAACGCCCTCGCCGATAAGGATGAACACTTCACCGAGCTGTTCATGGCCCATCTCGAAGGGGCCGACCTTCCGGAAGCGGAGATCATCGCCGCGCTTCGCCGCGCGACCCTCACCGGCCAGGTCCACCCGGTCCTCTGCGGCTCCAGCCTCAAGTACGTCGGCGTGCAGCGGATGCTCGACGCCGTGGCCG
>CALKTZ010000319.1 GCA_937997355.1 uncultured Planctomycetales bacterium
TAAGTTCCTCACCAAGAGCTGGGTGCCCCTCGCCGAATCGGGTGCGGAATCCACGGTGTTCAGCGGCCTCGTCCTCGGGTTCCTGATCTCGTTCCGTAATAATACGGCATACGACCGCTGGTGGGAGGCCCGGAAGCTCTGGGGGCAGCTCATCAACGACGTCCGGAACCTCTGCATCAAGGTCAAGGACCTTCACGACATCCCCGCGGAGGATCGGCATGAAGTCGGCACGATCCTGGCGAAATTCGGCAACGAGCTCAAGGTTCACCTGCGGCGAGGAGAACCCAGCCCCGCGCCGGGTTCCGACAAGGACCCCGAGCGCAAGGAAACGCGCGTGGCCACGAACCGTCCGATCATGCTGGCCAACGATCTCTATCAAATCCTGGGCCGTTGGCGCCGGGATGGGCTGATCGACGGCATGGGCCTCCTCTGGCTGGACCCCCATGCCAAGGCCCTGATGGACATCTGCGGGGCCTGCGAGCGAATCCGCAACACGCCCTTGGCTCCTTCGTATCGCGGCTTGCTCCGGCACGGGATCGCCCTCTATCTGGCCGTCGGCCCGATCTACACCGTCGAAGACTCGGGGATCATGTTCCTGCCGCTCTTCATGCTCGGCTCTTATTTCCTGCTCGGGCTCGAATTCGTCGCCGAAGATGTCGAGGAGCCGTTCGGCAAGGGGGGGGATAACCTGGCGCTCGAGAATTATTGCGTCACCATCGAACGTTCGGTCGAGCAGATTCTGGGCGTCTCGGTCGATGCCGGGGTTTCCTACGAGAAGATCCTGCCGCACAACCCGGTGCTGGCAAAATAAGCCGCCTGCCTCGGAAACGAGCCGAGCCGGACTGCACCCAGGCGAAGGCAAGGTCCGGCTCAGTCGTCTTCCTCCTCCTCCTCGTAATCGGGATGGAGGGGATCATCAGGGCTGAAGAAGAGGTCTCCCAGGCCGAGCGGCGTATGCTGGCCGCCGAGTGCCCGGCGCTTGCGGCGGGCCAGGTTCTCTAGGTCGGTCGCCTCCTCGCCAAGGACGCAGAAGAGCGCCTCGCGCCAGGCGGAATCTCGGCTGAGAGGATGCTTCGAATCCTGGGCCATCCTCTTGATGGCGAAACGCAGGATGTTGATCCCATCCCTCGGCGAGAAGTCCAGCTTGAGCGTGTGCGACTGCTGGAGGAACTCGACCGTCAGGGCCAGCAAATCCTCCTTCGCGAACGGGAGGTGGTATTTGAGGATGGCCATTTCGTCGTCGCGGCTGGGAAAGCCGAGCGTCAAGGTCGGCTGGAGTCGCGAGAGGATGTAATCGGGGATCTCGTAGGTCGACTCATCCTCGTTCATCGTCACCGCCGCGCGGAAGTTGGGATGCGCCGGGATCGTGATCCCGGCCACCACGCTCTCGACGTATCGCCGATGATCGAGCAGGGGCGCGAGACTCGCCCACGACTTCTCGTTCATCCGGTTCCCTTCGTCGAGGATGCACACCCCGCCGACGAGCATCGCCGAGACGAGCGGGGAGGCGTGGTAGGCGATCTTGCCGTTCTCCGCCAGGACGGGGGTGACGATCAGGTCTTCCGGCCGGGTGTCGGCCGTACACTGATTGATATAAAGCGGTTGTTCGCGCAATTTCGCCGCCGACATCGCCAGGGTCGTCTTGCCGATCCCGGGCGGTCCGATCAGTCGGGGGGAGAGGGGCCGGTCCAGCGGATCGACGACCAGCCAGCATGCCAAAAGCTGGCGCAAGATGGAGTCTTGCCCGATCCAGCTCTGCGCGGTCTGGTCGGGCTCGCTCAGATGGAGGGTCACGCCTCCCACCTGAACCGTCTTCGTGGCATTTGGCATGTCGGTCGGCATTGTCGGACGATCCTGGGTCTTCGAACGGGGAGACGGCGATCGTCCCATTTTAGCGAGCACGGCCGGTCGAGGCGAGCATACCGCCACGGCACCGCCTCAGAGGAGCGTCCTCGACCTCGCCAGGATCTGCTCGATGACGGCGGATGGCAGGTGTCCGATCGGCTCGGCCTTGCGGGCCCTCCAGTCCAAACTTCGGATCTGATCGGAGAGAACGACGCCGGACACCGGCAGGCCCGCGGGGATTGGGACCTCGAAGCGGTAGCCCTTGGCCTGTCTCGTCAACGGGCAGAACACCGCCAGGCCGACCTTGCCATTGTAAATGCCCGGGGAGAGGACGACCGCCGGGCGTCGGCCGGACTGCTCGTGGCCGGCTTGCGGGCTAAAGTCGATCCAGACGAGATCCCCTCGCTCGGGTATGAATCCTGACGCCGCCGGCATCACCAGGACTCCCGGCCTACGGATGGCCCGGCATCGACCTCGGGATGCAGGATGTCCGGGGTGACGCCCTCGAGCAACCCTTCAAGTGTGATCGTCGGTCCTGGCCGACGGGGTACGATCTCGGCAGGGCGGATCAAGATGCCTTCCTCTCGATCCTCGATCAGGACGGGCGATCCGGGTTGAAGGCGATGATTTCGCCGGATCACCGAGGGGATCGTGATCGTCCCCCGATCGCCGAAGATCGCCGGGATCGGTGCCGTCGGATCGTCGGCCCCCGCGTCCACCCCCTCCAGCACATCCCCGACCGGAATCTTCTCGGACCCGTTCATGGTCAAGCCATCGGGGCCAATCGGCGCAATCCGATAGTGCTTCAGGCCTTTCCTTAAAATCGCCATACGTCCCTCGGCCTCCTGCCCCCGCACCAGGCATGTCTCCGAGAACGTCCGGCCTCCGCTCGGCTTCACTGTCCTTGACATGGATTGCTCTCGCGAAAGACAGAATTTCCGAAATGCCGTCGTCGAATACATTTTACAGCAATCAATGATCACAGCAAACGATCGCTTGCAGTTTTTCGGAAATTCTGCCTTTCCGCCACAAATGACGAATTTGAAAGAATGCGATCGACGGCCGGCGCAAAAAAAAACGCCGAGGCCAAAACCGGCCTCGGCGCACGATTCTATCCGCGAATTTCGTGGGCAGATCAATACATGTCGTCGTAGCCGCCGTGGCCGCCGGCCTTCTTCTCCTCGTCCTTCGGCGCGTCGGCGATGAGGGCGTCGGAGGTGAGGAGCAGGGTGCTGACGCTGGCCGCGTTCTGGAGGGCCGAGCGGGTCACCTTGGTGGGGTCGATGATGCCGGCCTTCACGAGGTCGGTGTATTCCCCCTTGAGGGCGTCGTAGCCGTAATTCCCCTTGCCGTCGACGACCTTGGCGACCACGACGCCGCCGTCCTGGCCGGCGTTCTCGGCGATCTGGTCGAGCGGGGCGCGGCAGGCTCGGATGATGATGCCGTAGCCGATTTCCTCGTCGTGGCTCAGGCCGCCGGCCTTGACCAGGGAGGAGGCGCGGAGCAGGGCGACGCCGCCGCCGGGGAGGATTCCCTCTTCCAACGCCGCGCGGGTGGCGTGGAGGGCGTCCTCGACGCGGGCCTTCTTCTCCTTCATCTCGCTCTCGGTCGCCGCGCCGACGTTGATCTTGGCGACGCCGCCGGCCAGCTTGGCGAGACGCTCTTCGAGCTTCTCGCGGTCGTAGTCGCTCTTGGTCTCGGCGATCTCGCGGCGGATCGACTCGATCCGGCCCTTGATGCCGTCGTGGGTGCCGGCACCCTCGATGATCGTGGTGTTGTCCTTGTCGATGGTGATCTTCTTGGCCCGGCCGAGGTCTTCGAGCGAGACGTTTTCAAGCTCGATGCCGAGGGCCTCGAAGATCGGCTTGCCGCCGGTGAGGACCGCGATGTCTTCGAGCATGGCCTTGCGACGGTCGCCGTAGCCCGGGGCCTTGACCGCGGCGCATCGGAAGGTGCCGCGCAGCTTGTTGATGACGAGGGTCGCGAGGGCTTCCCCCTCGATTTCCTCGGCGATGATCAGGAGCGGACGCCCCGACTGGGCGACCTTCTCCAGCACCGGGACGAGGTCCTTGACCGTCGAGATCTTCTTCTCGTGGATCAGGATGAAGGCGTCTTCGAGGACCGCTTCCATCGTCGTCGGGTTGGTGACGAAGTAGGGGCTCAGGTAGCCGCGGTCGAACTGCATCCCCTCGACCCACTCGACTTCGGTCTTGAGGGTCTTGCCTTCTTCCACCGTGATCACGCCGTCCTTGCCGACCTTCTCGGTGGCCTCGGCGATCATCTTGCCCACTTCGGTGTCGAAGTTCGAGGCCACCGTCGCGACTTGCTCGGTCTCGGTCTTGTTGGTGACCTTGGTGCTCATCTTGTGGAGCTGCTCGACGATGTCCGCGACCGCCTTGTCCATCCCTCGCTTCATCAGCATCGGGTTGACGCCGGCGACGACCGCCTTGAGCCCTTCGTTGTAGATGGCCTCGGCCATCACGGTCGCCGTGGTGGTGCCGTCGCCGGCCACGTCGGAGGTCTTGCTGGCGACCTCCTTCACCATCTTGGCGCCCATGTCCTCGTAACGATCATCGAGCTCGATTTCCTTGGCGACGGTCACGCCGTCCTTGGTCACCGTCGGGGAACCGAACGACTTCTGAATGATGACGTTGCGGCCGCGCGGGCCGAGCGTCACCTTGACCGCGCGGGCCAGCTTGGCGATCCCACGCTGCATCGCCTGGCGGGCTTCCTGGTCGAACGCGATCATCTTGGCTGCCATAAGTCTTAACTCCGTCGAGGGATGTAATGAATCAATCGGATAGTTCGGCGGCTGCTTGTTTCAATGAGGCGCCGCGGACGCGCCGGGGCTCGATCAACCTTCCAGGACGGCGAGGATGTCGTCCTCGCGCATGAGCAGAACCTTGTCGCCCCCCTGGAGCTTGATCTCCTCGGGTGCGTAGGAGGTGAAGAGGACCGTGTCACCCACCTTCACTTGCAGTTCTCGGCGCTTGCCGTCCTTGGTGATCCGACCATCGCCGACCGCCAGGACCTTCCCCTTCTGAGGCTTATCCTTGGCGGTATCGGGGAGCACAATTCCTCCCGCAGTCGTATCCTTGGCCGCTTCGCGCTCAACAACAACTCGGTCCCCTA
>CALKTZ010000320.1 GCA_937997355.1 uncultured Planctomycetales bacterium
CGGCGGCTCGGCCGTCGCGGAGGCGGTCCTGATGGCCATGTCGATCACGAAGCGATTCGGCCGGATCGTGATCCCGGGCTCGGTCCATCCCGAATACCGGCAGATCCTCTCCACGTTCCTGACCCATCTGGAGCCGCAAATCGCGACGGTCCCGGTCCCGAGCGGGCGCGCGAGTCTCGACGATTTCGCCTCGGCCATCAACGAGGAAACGGCGGCGGTGGTGATCCAGCAGCCGAACTTCTTCGGCCAGCTCGAAGACCTCGCCGCGATGATCGAAGCCGCCCACAAAAAAGGGGCGCTGGCGATCGTCCACGTCGACCCCATCAGCCTGGGGCTGCTGAAACGGCCGGGGGATCTGGGGGCTGATATCGTGGTGGCCGAGGGGCAATCCCTGGGCAATCCGTTGTCGTTCGGCGGCCCCTATCTCGGCATCCTGGCCTGCCGCGAGGAGTATGTCCGCAAGATGCCCGGGAGGGTCGTCGGCCAGACGACCGATCGCAACGGCAAGCGTTGCTGGGTGCTCACCTTGCAGACCCGCGAGCAGCACATTCGACGGGAAAAGGCCACCTCGAACATCTGCACCAATCAGGGGCTCCTGGCCCTGCGGTCGACGATCTACCTGGCCGTGATGGGGCCGTCGGGCCTGCGCCGTGCCGCCGAGCTTTCGACGCGGAAGGCCCATCAAACGGCCGAACGGCTCGCGGCCATCTCCGGCATTTCCCTGGCGTTCGCCGGGCCGTTCTTCAAGGAGTTCGTCATCCGGACCGAGAAGGATGCGGCCCGGCTGCTGGCGGAAGTCGGCAAGCTCGGCTATCACGGCGGCATCCACCTCGGCCGCTGGTATCCGGAGCTGGGCGACGCGATCCTCGTGGCCGTCACCGAGAAGCGGACCCGGGCCGAAATCGAGGGGCTAGCCGACGCCTACGCCGAGGCCATGCAACGCGTTTGATCTCGCCGAGTGCTTCGCCCGAACGGAATTTGAACCCAAGAAATTCGACTCATGTTTAAATTCGATGAAGTTCCGCTGCTGTTCGAGGCCAGCCGGCCGGGCCGGCATACGGCGATCTTGCCGGAGGCCGACGAACCCGATCGGTCCCTCGAATCGCTCATCCCCCGAGAATTCCTGGCGTCCGAGGCCCCGCCGCTCCCGGAACTCAGCGAGCTGGACGTGGTGCGGCATTTCGTGAACCTGTCGACGATGAACATGTCGATCGACGCGAATTTCTACCCGCTCGGCTCGTGTACCATGAAGTACAACCCGAAGCGGAACGAGCGGCTCGCCGCCCTCCCAGGGCTCGGGGCTCAGCATCCCTATCAGGACGAGAGTACGCTTCAAGGACTGCTGGCGATCCTGCACGGGCTCCAGGAAGA
Source organism: uncultured Planctomycetales bacterium (assembly GCA_937997355.1). Taxonomy (GTDB): domain Bacteria; phylum Planctomycetota; class Planctomycetia; order Isosphaerales; family Isosphaeraceae; genus CALKTZ01. The sequence goes on from CALKTZ010000320.1 coordinate 1,372, forward strand.
CCTCGCCGAGATTGCGGGATTGGATGCGGTGAGCCTCCAGCCGGCGGCCGGCGCGCAGGGGGAGTTGACGGCGCTTCTCGTCGCGGCGGCCTATTTCCGGGATCGGGGGGAGAAGCGGACCCAGATCCTCATCCCCGACAGCGCGCACGGGACGAACCCGGCCTCCGCTCATCTCGCCGGCTTCGAAGCGATCACGATCAAGAGCGATGCGCGAGGGCTCGTCGATCTGAACGACTTCCGGGCCAAGTTGAGCGATCAAACCGCAGTCTTCATGATCACGAATCCGAACACGGTCGGCCTGTTCGACCCGCAGATCGGCGAAATCTCGGCCCTGCTCCGCGAGCGGGGGGCCCTGCTCTACCTCGACGGCGCCAACATGAACGCAATCCTGGGGGTCGTGCGTCCGGGCGACATGGGGGTCGACCTGATGCACTACAATCCCCATAAGACCTTCTCCGGTCCGCACGGCGGCGGTGGTCCCGGAGCCGGGCCGATCGCCGTGCGCAAGCAGCTTGCCCCCTATTTGCCCGCGCCAATCGTCGTCCGAGCCGACGACGGCAGCTTCCGGCTCGATGACGATCGGCCCAAGTCGATCGGCCGCGTCCGCTCGTTCTTCGGGAACACGGGGGTTTTGTTCCGCGCGTTCTGCTACATCCGCAGCCAGGGGCCGGACGGGCTCAGACGGGTCGCCCAGAATGCGGTCCTGAACGCGAATTACCTGATGTCGCTGGTGAAGGATCTTTATCCGGTCCCTTATGGCGATCGTTGCATGCACGAGTTCGTGGCCTCCGCCCGGAATCTGGCCAAGGAACGGGGGATCAGGGCGATGGACATCGCCAAGCGGCTGCTCGACTCCAATTTCCACGCCCCGACGGTCTATTTCCCGCTCATCGTCCCCGAAGCCCTGATGATCGAGCCGACCGAGACCGAAAGCCGGGATACGCTCGAAGCCTTCGCCAGCGTGTTGCGCGAGATCACGCGGGAAGATCCGGCGATGCTCCACAACGCCCCCCATACCACGCCGGTCAGCCGTCCGGATGAAGTGAAGGCCGCCAAGACCCCCATCCTCACCTGGAAGCCGGAATCTCCATCCGTTCCCTCGAACGATGCAGCAGCCACCCCACCGACCTCGATTCCGACGGCTTGACCCGCTTCGTTGATCCGGCGACGATGAGGAGGACCTGGATCGTGGCCCGCCAACCGGGGCACGGCCGGGTATCGCGGGGGCAAACGATGAGTCAGGATCTGGAGCCGGAAGATCTCCCCAACCCGATACGCCCCGGCGCGTCGCGCCAGGGACGCCCCGACCAGCCCCCTTCGTCCCGCCCCAAGCCTCCGCCCCTGCCTACTTCGGGGAATCCCTCCGAGCCATCGACCTTCCAGCCCAATCCCTATCCCGCCGCGCCGGGAGACCGCTCCAGGTCCAAACGCCCCGGCGCGTCGCGATCGGCGGATTCGGATTCGAGTGACCGGAGGATACTCATCCCGGACAAGGGGCCAAGCCTCTGGGAACGCATCTTCTTCGGCAATGTCAGCTCCGGCCAGCTTTCTCAGTTCTGCCGCCAGTTTGCCGCGTTCCTCGAAGCCGGCGTCGATATCATCAAGGCCCTGGCGAGCCTGGAAAAGCAATTCGCCCATACCGCGCTCGGGCCTGCCTTGAAGCGGATTCAGTTGAAGATCCGGTCCGGTTCGTCGCTCGAAGAAGCGATGCGCGGCGATGAGCGGATCTTCGGGCCGATGTTCCTCAGCATGATCAAGGTCGCCGAGGCGCGCGGCGCCATGCCGGAAACCTTGAGAATGCTCGCCAGGCACTTCGAGGCCCGGCAGAACCTGATCCGCCAGGCGCGGTCGGCCATGATCTATCCGATCGCCGTCCTGGTGATCGCCTCCGGGGTCGTTGCGCTGATCACGATGTTCCTGCTGCCGATGTTCGTCGGGCTCCTCAAGGATGTCGCCAGGAAGGGAACCCTCCCCTTGCCGAGCCGCGCCCTCATGGCCTTCAGCGAATTCATGGGGGCCAGCGGCTGGTGGGTGATCCCCCTGGTGATGATCGGCACGCCGATCCTGCTCTTTCAGTTCTACAAGACGGAAGCCGGCAAGAGCCTGATCGACCGAATGATTCTCATGATTCCGGTCTTCGGTACTCTCGCCCTCAAGATCGATACGACTCGCGTTGCCCGCAATCTCTCGACCTTGCTGAATGCCGGGGTCGATATCGGCAGCTCGATCGACCTCACCGCCAACGTCGTCATGCTGAGGCCGATCCGCAACGCCTTGCTCAGCGCCCGCCCTCGCGTCCTCGGAGGCCAGGAACTCAGCGTCGCGCTCGACTCGACCCGGCGGTTCAATGACGACGTCATCGCCGTGATCTCGTCGGGTGAGGAGACCGGCAAGCTCCCGGAGTCCCTGGATCACCTGGCCGACGACTACGAGGAACAGGTGAGCCACATGGTCAAGAACATGGGGCAACTGATCCAGCCTTTCCTCATGATCTTGCTGGGTGGAATCGTCCTGTTCATCATCCTCGCCGTCTTGCTCCCCTATATTCAGATTCTCACGAGTCTCGCCGGGGGAGGCTGATCGGCGAAGCATCGTCGCGCGGTTGTGCCTTGATCCGGGCGGATCGACAGCCGAAGATCGTGCTTCTTTGCGAGTCCGAAATCGACTCCGCCGTGAGATAAACAAGACGATCTGATTCGAGGCAACGACGTGCAAATTCTCCGCGACGTATGGGCAAGCATCTCCCCCGCGAGGTCTTTCCTACCCGATTTCAACGGAACGGCAGCCTCGCAACGAACCGCCGTGCGGAGGCTCCTTGCCGGGAGCGTGGCCGCCTTCTTGCTCCTGTCTTCCTCAGCATCGGCCGGCTGGAAGGCCGGCACCGCCAGGGTGGCCATCACGCCCAAGCAGTCGATGTGGATGGCCGGGTATGGCGCGCGGACCAAGCCGTCGGAAGGGGCCGTCCACGACCTCTGGGCGAAGGCGCTGGCGTTCGAAGATCCCCGGGGCAAGAAGGCCCTGCTGGTGACACTCGACGTCTGCGGCATCGGCCGCGATCTCTCGAACTCGATTCGCGACGCGCTGAAGGGCAAGCACGGGCTCGAACGCTCGCAGATCGTTCTCTCGTGTTCGCATACGCATTGCGGGCCGGTGGTCGGCAATAACCTGCTCAGCATGTACAACATGAGCCGGGAGGAGTACCCGAAGATCGTTGAGTACGCCAAGTTCCTGGAGCGGGCGATCCTCGACATCTCGGACGCGGCGCTGGCGAATCTGAACGACGCGAGCCTCGCCTGGGAGACCGGCCGTTGCGACTTCGCCGTGAACCGGCGCACCAACAAGGAACCCGAGGTTCCAGAGCTTCGTAAGCGGCTCGCCCTCCAAGGCCCCGTCGATCATGACGTGCCGGTCTTGCGAGTCGTCGACTCCAAGCAATCGTTGATCGGGATCGTCTTCGGTTATGCCTGCCATTGCACCGTGTTGAGCTTCCAGCAATTCTGCGGCGATTATGCCGGGTTCGCCCAGATCGCCCTCGAAAAGAAGCATCCGGGCGCCCAGGCGATGTTCGTGGCCGGTTGCGGCGGCGACCAGAATCCGCTGCCTCGCCGGACGGTCGAGCTTGCCGAGTCGTATGGCAATCAGCTTGCGAAGAGCGTCGACGCCGTCCTCGGTTCGAAGATGAGGCCGATCGTCGAGCCCCTGCATGCCTCCTATGAAGAGATCGACCTCGCGTTCGCCGAGCTTCCCACCAGGGAGCAGATCGAGAAGGATGCGCAGGCCAAGGACTTCTACACCTCCAGCCGGGCACGCCTCCTCTTGAAGACGATTGCCGCACGGGGGGCGCTGAGCAAGACCGCCCCTTATCCGGTTCAACTCTGGAAGCTCGGCGAGCTGAACTGGGTGATCCTCGGCGGCGAGGTGGTGGTTGATTATTCGTTGCGGATCAAACGGAACCTGGGCTCCTCGAACACCTGGGTTTCGGCCTACTGCAACGATGTGCTGGCCTACATACCATCGCTTCGGGTCCTGAAAGAAGGGGGTTACGAGGGAGCGACGTCGATGCTCTATTACGGCCATCCCACGAGCTGGGCGGAGCCGATCGAGGAAGACATCATCGCCGCCGTCAATCGGCTCGTTGGCAAGCAGTGACCTCCGGCCATTCCAACGCGTTGAGTTTTGACACGAACCGAGGCATCGGGCCGTGCCGTGCATCGGCCGGGCCCGATGCCTCGGTTCTCATGATGAATCCGCGGCCCTTCGAGAGAGGAGATCGGAGAGCCAGATCGTCATCGCCACGCCGCCGCAGATGATCGCGGAGAATCCCATCACGGAGGAGACTCCGCTCGTCACGGCAACTCGCCCGGTCCAGAGCGCACCCAGGGGCACGGAGCCCGAGAAGACGATCATCCAGATCCCCATCACCCGGCCGCGAAGGTGGTCGGGGACGATCATCTGGATCCGCGTCTGGGTCGCCGCGTAGAACAGCACCGCGCCGAAGCCCGCGCCGAACAGGCAGAGCGAGGCGGCCAGGACCCGGACCGGCTGCGGCCAGGTTGCGGGAACCCAGTAGGGAAAGCCCGCTCCCGCCCCGAGCGAGAGTGAGAAGACCATCATCCCGGCGATCACGATCCGTTCCTTCCGCCGGATTCCTCCGAGCGACGCCATCCCGAACGCCCCGAGGGTTGCCCCTGCCCCCGCGGCCGCGAGGATCGCCCCGTAGCCCTGCACGCCGGTTCCGACCACTCGACGGCAGAACGAGGGCATCATGGCCTCGTAGCCCATCCCCATGATCCCGAAGAAGATCATCAGCAAGAAATGATTGCGAATGATCGGCTCGCGTCGGAGATAGGCCAACCCGCCGAAGACTTCTCGGAAGGTGAAGGGGCTGGCCGAGGTTGTCCGAGACGCGGCGGAGACGGTCTGGATGGAAAGCACGGCGGCGATCGCCGCGAAATAACTCACGCCGTTGATCAGGAAACAGCCCGAGGCACCCAGGATCGAGAGGCCCAACCCGGCCAGCGCCGGGCCGATCACGCGGGTAGCGTTGAAGAGGCCCGAGTTCAGGGCGATCGCATTGGGGATATTCTCGGGCCCCACCATCTCGTAGAGGAACACCTGGCGGCTGGGAAGCTCGAAGGTCACGCAGATGCGGGCCAGCGCGAGGACCAGGGCCATTTGCCAAACACTTGAGGGATCGTTCCAGACCACCAACGCCAGGCTGAAGGCCAGCAGCATCTGGATGGTTTCCATCGCCAGGATCATCGTCCGGGGGACGACCCGATCGGCGACGGCCCCCGCGACGAGCCCCACGAACAGGCCGGGCATCAGGTTGGCCGCCTCGATCACCCCCAGCATCGATTCCGAGCCCGTCTGGTCGAACACGAGCCAGCGCACGGCCGCGGCCTGGAGCCAGGTCCCCATCAGGCTGATCCCTTGCCCCAGGTAAAACCGCCGGAAATTGGCGGTCCCCAGCGAGGCGAAGGTTTCGGTTCGGAAGGATCTCGTGCCGCTCCCTCGATCGGTGGATTCCGGCATCAAGGCCTCGGAGACGGAGAGTTTGGGGTCATCGAGGCGCGGTTGGAACATGCCGATGCACGGACCCGGATCGAACGGCTGACTCGATTGCCGCCGTGACCCGAGCGATCACGGTCGGGGCGATCACGGTTCAGGCCGAGGTAGTTCCAACGTCGGGGATTCGAACCCCGAGGCGGCCAGCAGGTGGTAGGCCAGGAATGCCGCCACGAACGCGAACAACGAGGCCGGTTGAAATTGCTCGGCCATCGGCAGCGAGAGCCAATCACCGAGGAGAGGGATCAGGCCGACCGCCAGCCCGATGAACCAGGCCACGATCCCCGCCGGATTGTATCCCCTCCGAACCCCGTGCCAATGCCCGCGCTGCCGCCGAAAATCGGCGGCGAGGCAGCCGACCGCCGGGGCGAAGACCGCCCCCGTGATCGAGAAGACCGGGGCCGTTCGCTCGATGCCGTGGCAGGCCACCACGAGGAACGAGACGATCGAGCCGATCCAGGCCCAGCGCTTCCGGCTGGCGAATGGCCATTGTCGATAAAATCGATGGGTATAAAGCGACGTTGAATAGCAAGCCGGGGCGAGGGTCGCGATCCCGAAGAGGGCGAGAATAACCCCGGCGATCGGCCCGCCGATCGTCCGCTCGACGGCGCGGATGAATGTGAACGGGGGGGCCTCGGGGTCGATCCATCTCAGGGGAATGTTCGTGGAATCATTGGGTCGCATCCCCAGCGAACCCGCCACCGTGAGGATCGAAAGGGCCATCGTGAGGAAGCAGGTCAGGCCGACGCCGACAGACCCGCCGAGGCGAACGTCGCGTTCATCGGGAACGGTCCGGCCCCACTCCGCGGCCATCAGGCCCGCCATGGCGAAGTAGCCGAAGATCAGGTGGATCAGTTGAAGCGCCGGCAGAATCGCCCTCGTGCCCTCAGCCCCCTGAAATGCGGAGAGATCGCCCGAGCCGCCGGTACGATCGGGGCTCACGCCGGTGATGGAAATGATCATCGTCAAGGCGAGGAGGACGAGGGCCGTGGGGGTATAAACCTTCATCAACGTGGCGATCACATGGGCGAAGCTCTTGCCCGCGATCCGGATGATGAAGATCCACCAGAAGGCCGTCAGCAGGACGACCGGCGGTCGGATCGAAATCGGGCCGATCCGCCGGGGTTCGAGGGATTCCGGCAGGATGAATCCGAAATCGAGGAGGGCCCGGAAAATCAGGTCCAGCGCGTAGGTAAGCGCCACCGCATGCCAGACGACCGCCGCGATCCCGAGAATTGGCCCGGTGATCCAGGTCGACCCCCGAGTCCCGAAGGTGGCCGAGAGCACGACACTCATGCGGCTCCCGGTGCGATAGCCCCAGAGTGCGGGGGGCCGATAGAGCAAGAACTCGCAAAGCAGCGACGCCACCAGGCCGGCCCCGATCAGGATCGGCCAGGAGACGAACGGGAGGGTATCGCGGCCGAGCTGGTCAAAGAAGGGAACCCAGACGAAGACCCCGGCGTATGCGGGACCAATCGTCCAGTACCATCGGCGCCGGACGGTTGGCGGGTCGGCGAGATCGGCCTGCGTCGAGGCGGGAAGATCGATCGCGTTCGGCGGAGTCGGCGTCTGCTCGTTTTCGCTCATTCTCTGATGACTTCAGTGATACCTACATCTGCGGGGGCCGGTCGCGCCGAATTATCTTCGGCGTGCCGGCGAGCAAGCCCGGAAAGGATCGCGATCCGCAAAAAAGGATTATTCAATAATCGGAAGCGAGCTCGTTGGGAGTGAGTTCCTTGGTATTCAACTCCTCCGGACGGTATCCCCCCTTGAGGCGGTCGGCGACGGCGATCGATCCAAAGATCACCACGAGGATGAGAGGCAAAATCGATACCTGACGGAACGCCTGTCGCGCCCCTTCGATTTCCGCCGAGTCGACGGCCGCCGCGTTCGCCGCCTTCTCCTGCTGGAGTTTATCCGGATCGAGCTTCCCCGCGACGGCGACCTTGGCCCGGACGTCGTCCGGGAGCTTGTCGAGGGTCGCCTGGTCGTAGATGCCCCCCATGATCGGCAGGATGGCGGCGATCGCCAGGTTCCCCACGCAGCCCATCAGGCCGAGCAGGAAGGCTCCCCCCTTCGGGAATCGTTCGGCCGTGACGCCGAGCATCGTCGGCCAGTAGAAGACGATCCCGAGGCCGAAGATCGTGGCGTAGCCGAACGCGGTGGCGGCGCTGTCGGCCGTGCTCAGCAAATACAATCCGATCGCCGTCAGGACGGATGAGACGGTCAGCATGCCGACCGGGGAAAGCCGATGCGCGATCGGGCCGGCGAAGTGCCTGAGCAGGAACATCAGGAAGCTCGTGTACATGATGATGTAGGTGCCGCTGATCCCGGAGGTCCGGGTCAGGACCGAATTCTGCCACTGCTGCGGGCCGAGCTCGACCGAGGCGGTCATCAGCATGCAGACGGCCCAGAGCAGGAACATCGGCCGGAGGACCTGGCCATACATCTCGCGATTGGAAACCCCGGCGTCGACGCGCTCGGTATTGGGGAAGCTTTCGAAGAGGAACAGTGCCCCGTAGATCAATGTGGGGATGAAGACGAGGGCCGCCTTGATCTGCCAGCCGAGAATCATGGTGTTGCGATCGGCCCCGGCCATCCCCGCGTCATCGAGTCCCATCGACTTGTTGATCACGATCGAGGCCAGGAATCCCCCGAGGAGCAATCCCCCCGGCCACCAGGCGTGGAGCACATTCAGGATGTGCGTCTTTTCCTTCGGATAGAGCGTCGCGGCGAGCGGGTTGATCCCGATCTCCACGAAGCCGTTGGCGCATCCGACCAGGAACATGGAAATCCAGAGGACGTAGAAGGCGGCGTTGGTATCGAAGGCCCCCCCCTCGACGTGCGGCACGAGATAGGGCGCGCCGACCGTGAGGATGCTGCCGACGAGATGGCTCAGGAACGCCAGGCCGAGCATCTTCTTCAAGCCGAGCGAATCGCAGATGGGCGCCCCGACGAACATCGAGATGGCCATGCCCAGGAACGCCGCGCCGGCGATGGTGCCTCGCGAGGTTTGATTGAGATCGAACGTGGCCCCCAACGCGGGCAAGATGTCGCCCCGAGTCACGAACGAGAACGCGGATGCGATCAACGCGATGCAACTGGCCACAAACAAACGACGCGGATTCATGCAGTCAATCTCCGGGGCAAACTCGGTAGCTCGGGGGAGGAGGGATAGTTCGGCGCAGAATTGCTTTTAGATACCCGAGAGGGCCGTACAATACCAGGGGGGACCCCGCCTCGCGGGTCATCTTCCCGGCGGAAATCATGAGCCCGAAGTCCAAGGTAGTGCGGACGATGAAACGCTTGATCCGATGGACGCGATATGCCTGGGCATCCCCGACGACCGCGATCGGCCTCTGCGCGGGAGCATTGACTCTCTGCTCGGGGGGGCGCGTTCAGCGCCGGCAGGGAACGCTCGAATTCCACGGCGGCTTCTCGCGTTGGCTGGCGAATTCGAGAGGATTCGCCGCGATGACCCTCGGCCATGTGATCATCGGCCGGGATGAATGGGCTCTCGACTACTGCCGGGACCACGAGCAGGCTCACGTCCGGCAGGTGGAACGTTGGGGATTCGCTTTTATTCCGGCCTATCTGGCGGCGAGCGTCCTGGCCCACTGGCAAGGAGGACATTACTATTTCGACAATTGGTTCGAATGGGATGCCCGGCGTGCTTGCGGCGAGGACGCCCCTCGGCGAATCGGGCGATCCGCGAAACGGCCCCGCGGGCGTTCGACCCAGGAAGACTTCCGAATACCCATGCACATGAATACGCACCCGCCTCGCCACGTCGAGCAGCACTTCACGGCAAGCGATCTCGTCCGAGATGTCGTCATCGGCATGTCCGACGGCCTGACCGTCCCCTTCGCGTTGGCGGCCGGACTTTCCGGGACCGACGTGGGGACGGCGATCGTCGTCACCGCCGGGCTGGCCGAGGTTGCCGCCGGGTCGATCGCGATGGGTTTGGGCGGGTACCTGGCCGCGCGCACCGAGGCCGAGCATTACGCCGGCGAGAAGCGTCGGGAGGAGCGAGAGGTCTCCACCGTCCCTCACGTCGAGGCGAACGAGGTGGCCGAGATCTTCCGGAAATACGGCGTCGGGGAACGCGAGATCGAGCCGATCCTGGCCGCGTTTCGCCGAAATCCCGAAGCCTGGGTCGACTTCATGATGCGGTTCGAGCTTGGGCTTGAGGAACCCGATCCTCGCCGTGCGCTCAAGAGTGCCGCCACGATCGCCGGAGCTTATATCGCGGGAGGACTGATTCCGCTCGCTCCTTACATGGCGATGACCCGGACGCAGGATGCCTTGATCGTTTCCGCGATCGTGACGCTCATTGCCCTGGCGATCTTCGGCGCCATCAAGGGGCATTTCACGGGGATGCCCCGCCTTCGGAGTGCGTGGCAGACCACCTTGATCGGGGGCCTGGCCGCCTCCGCCGCGTTCCTGATCGCCAAGGTAATTGCCTGAGCGACCGGCGGTCAGTATCGCCGCGACGCTCCGGTTCAACTGCCGATCAGAGATTGCACCAGGCCGGGGGGCTTCGTGCCGGGGACGATCACGCGGTCGCCGGGGAAGAGTTGGTAGTTGGTCAGCGTCTCCCCGCGCTCCTTGATGGCCGCCCAGTCGATCGCGTACACCTGGGGAGGTGCCCCGACCGGGCTCGGCCGCGACAAATAGGCCTTGTCGGGGAGGCTA
>CALKTZ010000321.1 GCA_937997355.1 uncultured Planctomycetales bacterium
CGCCTGCCTCACTACGCCGACCGAATCGCCGAGCTGAAGTCGCAAGGGGCGGAGCTGGTCGTCATCTTCGGGATCGGACGGGTCTGCCACATCGCGTTCTGGGAACCCCACTTCGCCGAGGAATTCGACAGCGTCGACGCCTGGAAGAAGCAGACGCATCGCATCGGCGCCCGGCTCCATCCCCTCACGATCGAGCAGAACGCGCTCACCAGTTTCAAGAGCCGCACGACGCTCGTCCCGGCCTTCGCCAACACGATCGGCCCCGGACTCTTCCTCGCGGCCGATCGCATCATCGGCGGCGCGGAGGGGGTCTTCGGCCGCAATATGCAGTGGCAAGGGACCAGCCTCTGGATGACCTTCCGCTACGGCCCCGATCCCTGGGTCCCCAGCTCCTTCATGCCGACCCTGCCCGGCCGACTCTTCTACCACGTCGAGCTGGCCGGCCCACTCGAACCCGATATGAATTAATTTGAAGCCAGTCGCTTCGGGGCAAGCCGAGTCAATCCCGTCGATCTTGCCCCGAAGGCTGGCTCTCTTCCGACTGCAGCGCTTTTTCCTCACGGAACGGAACGATTTTATAAAACGGAATTCCAACTCACCGCACTAGGCTGAGATGCTCTCGATCGCCAGTCTGACAGCCCGGCCGGCATCGCGGCAAGCCTCGATGCATTCTTCGTTCCCCGAGGCGTGCCGGACATTGATCAGGTTCTCGGCCTCCGATTCGGCGAAGTGCAGCCGGGCCAATTCAAGTCGGTTGAGACAATCTCGCGTGCCGGCGGACCTGGGCTTCCCTCGCGACTGTCTCAATTCGTGCGGCTCCTGGCCGAACAACTCGCGCGTGATAACCCTCGCGCCTTCCGCAAATGGATTCACCTCGCCGGAGGCGTCGCAGTCGTGGCGCTTCATGGTGGCGGCCAGGCTCCTTCGCTGAGTCACTCCCCGGAGACGCCCCTCGATCCAATTCTCGTCCTTTCCCCGACGTCGATAGGCCTCGATGGCGCGGGTCACTTTCAGGGCGGGATCATGGCTCTCATCGGCCCACGCGATGAACCCTTCGTTGACGAACGCGTGGAACTCATTGGAAAGCTGTTTTGCGTAAGCAATCGCAACCTGGCGATGAGCCCACACCTTCCGGCCTGCTTTTTCGCGGCTGACCGCGAAAGCATGCCGCCTGGAGAGGTGCAGGTTCTCCACGATGAATTCGATGAAATCGGCCCCGGCTCCCTGTCCCCACATGCTCGGCTCTTTGTCGGCCGGGCTACCGGCCGCATCCCACATATCCGTAAGGCTGACAAGGCCGTCTTGATTGCTGAGGACATCGCGGCCGCGGTACGAGAATGCGACCTGCCTGGATGCCATACTCAACCTTTCCCCCGCCGAGCAGACCATTTTTTCTCTCCCCGTTTTGACGATTATCTCCTCACAATTACTACGATCGGAATCATCCTAAGTTCGGGTATTTTCATGATTTCTGAGCATGCTTAGCCGCGAAAAGAGGCCTCCCAGATTCGGGCTCTATCTTCCCGTTGATGAGCCTGAAGCAGCCTCAAACCAAGGCCGAGCCGGCACCCGAATTTTCACGCAATTCTCGGCATATTTTTTGCTATTACTCTTTCGTCCTAAATCATTCATCGGGCGAGGGAATCATGAATCGCGACACGTTCTTGTCGCGTTCGCGCGACAGATTCGAAGGCCTCGCCGAGCGGGCCGCCAGCTTTTCCAGCGGCCCCTGGGGCACGCATGTCGCCTTCGGGCTCGTCATATTCTGGATCGGGGCCGCCATCGTCGTCGGTTGGAGTGAGGCCTATGGTATCGTCGACGAGATCGTGACGATGTCCTCGTTCGTGCTCCTGTTCCTGCTCCAGAGGGCGCAGGCGAAGGACTCGCTGGCCATGCAGGTCAAGCTCAACGAACTGCTGGCGGCGGTGGAGAAGGCGAGCCCGACGCTCATCAATCTCGAGGATCGTCCCGAAGAGGAAGTCCGGGAGATCCACGATCGGTTTCAGGAACTGGAGATCAACGGATCGACCTCTTCTTCCATCGACGACGTGAGTCGCAATTGAGCGAACGATCATTTCTCAGGGGGAGAGCGACTCCGCGCGGACGATCCCAGTCCCTAGGTCATCTGGAATCCGTTTCAGGGCATGATCCGTGACCCTACGGCCGAATTCAGATCGAGCATGCTGCGTCGATATCGGAGGGCCGCATCGCGGTAGAGCCTGGCCGAGTCGGCATCATCCTCAAGTTGTTCGAGATAGTCGGCAACCTCCAGCTCGCCCGATAGGAATCCCTTGATCGCTCGCGAGCGAGCATCGCGAGCCTGCTGAACAACAGAGCCTTCCACCAGGGCGAGGGTCTGACGGGCGGCGGCGAACTCGCGGTATGCCTGGCGTACCTCGGCGCCCACCCTCCGCTCGTAGGCGGCGCATTCGACATGAGCCTGCCCCAGATTCGCCTGGGCCTTGGCAATATTTCCCTGATTGCGATTGAACAGGGGTACCGGGAATGTCACGCCCAACCCCCATGATGAGGCGCTCTGCACACCGAACGGGCGATTGTCCTGGTAGGTGAACGGATCGTAGAACACATAGACGTCATCCAGGCGGTTGGCCCGGGCCAGGCGTATTTCGGAATCGGCGCGTCGGATACCCAACCTCGCGGCCGCCAGGTCGGGCCGCCGTTCCTTAGCCTCGCGGATGATCGCTTCGAGCGGGGGCACGGTCGGATGAGGGACGCGCAGCCTCCCCCGGACCTGGAGTTTCGCAACGTCTTCTTCGGGGATGGCGAGGAGCAAGGCGAGTGCCTCCTGGGCATCGGCCACGGCGTCGCGGGCTTCGTCCAGTCCGGCGCGGCTCTTGGCGAGTTCGATCTCCAGGCGATCGAATTCGAGAGCCGTCAGCTTCTTATTGTTAGGCCGGCGGGCGTGGCGGATCCGTTCGAGGATCGCTTCCTGCTGGCCGATCACTCGCTCCAATG
>CALKTZ010000322.1 GCA_937997355.1 uncultured Planctomycetales bacterium
CACCAGTTGATCGCCATTTTGTTTGGTGATGGTGTCGAGTTTAGCCGTTTGATGAGCAAGTTCCTGGTGGGCCTGGGCGAGTTCCTGATGGGCTTCGTCGAGCAGGGCCTGAAGGCTCCCTTGCTTGAGCTTCATCCATTCGATGCGGTCATCTCGACGGGCCCGCTGGATCCTTTGATAGATCATGACGAAGCCGCCTGTGAACGCGGTCGCGAGGCTGAGGATTGTCCCGGTCCAGCCGATCAGATCGGCATGTGAAGGAAGCCCAATCGCCAACGCGAGCAGGCTGCGGGAGTCGATCATTCCGATGAACACGAATCACTAATCCTTCCTGACTCGGGACAAATGTCTTCCTGACTCGGGGAGAATGAAGCGACCGGTTCGAGATGAAAGAGATGCGATTGATCGCGAAGCTTTGCGGATTCAAGACCCGGGCGTTTTCTTCCTTGGCCGCCGATCGAGGCGAGAATAGCGTCCAGCATGTCGGCTCCTATTCTCCACGGTCTGCCGGGATTTCCGTGGTTAACTGACGATATCGAGGAGGGGGGATCCGGAGTGAGGAGGCCACGGCCGGGGGAAACCGGGCCTCCTCACTCCGGAGGTGGGAAAGGTTCGAGAAGTGGCGGTCGCGGGGAGAAGCCTTCACGATGGAGTCGCGGCGGGCGGGATCGTCGGGTGAATTCAGGCTGTCAGGGCTCTGGGAATTCTTGATGATCGACGGTCGGTGAGACCATCTCGTGCCGAAGGGTCGCTACGCTCGCGCCACTGAAGAGAATCACGAGGCCCTGGAAGACCTCGGAAATCCCGTCGCTGTATTGCTTCGAGAGGATCATGCCCAGGCCCGAGACGATGGTCAGGATGACGGATGCGTAGGTTTTGTAGGCGTTGATCAATTTGATCACGAGGTTGATCAGTTTCATGTTGACCTCAAGGAGAGGAGATGCGTCTTGGAAATTCCCGGGATTTTCGACCGGCATGTCGAATTCGCGAGACTCGTTGAGTGCATTCCTCGTGGGTGCCCGTCGGGTTTTCCCCCGACGGGGGTTTCGTACCCACGAGGCAGGGGGAGGCGAAGAGCTCTCGCCGAGCGTTGTGGGTCTCGCGGCCGAATGCCCTGTCGATGGTCCAAGCTCAGACGGTGAAGAACCGTCGGAGAAATTCAGAGAAGAGCAGGTACATCCCCGCGCTGAACAACAGGATCAACCAGTACCAGTTGGTCGGTTCGGGCTTGAAATCGTCGTTCATGGTTTGAGGGGGGAGCTGGGGGAGATGCGGAGGGAAATGTTCCGGCCGGGCCGTTGAGCGCCCTGCCTTGATCAAATCAGAATGGAATCAACATTGATTGAGAATAGATCATGCGGCTCGGTCATAACTCCATCGGGCAGGGAGCTCTCGGGTGAGGAAAGCCGGGGCGCGGGTGATCGCCCAGGAATCGCCCTGAGCCAGAATCCGCTCGATGACGGCGCGGTCCGCCCAGAACGAATAGGTCGGCTGGTCGAGGCCGGTCGGGCCGGTCGGCATGTTCGAGCCCCACGACTGGAAGATGCAGGCGCCAGGGCGATCAAAACGGACGGCACCAATCATCATGCAGTGGCCCCAACTTCCCTTGGGCAGGCAGAAACCAGCGGTGTCTCGCTGGAGCGTAAACCCTTGATTGGAACAGATTGTGACGGGATAGCCGTTCGATAAGGCGGCGACCAGCTCATCCCAGGTGCCGACCAATGCGGCGGAACCGAGCTTGTACGGGGCGGCTTTTTCCTTGAGCTCGGCCGGAGCTCCGGAGTAGCCCCACTGCTTGGCACGATTGCCGTCATACGCGCCGGAGTCCCCCAGCATCGGCCTCGAAATCATTCCGATGGTCGTCATGGCCTTCACGGCGGCGGAACCGTAGCTGCCGTCCTGGCGACCGAGGATTCCCGCAACCTCTCGCGAAGTTGCATAGATGAATTCAGTACACGTTTGTTGAAAGACCGCGTTCGACTCGCCGAGACTGATCTCGACGGCCTGAAGCAGATCGTTGCCGTGACCGTGGCCATGGCTGACGCAGTCGCCGATCGTCTGCGCCGGGTAATCGGGATACGTCCCGCCATTGACTTCCTTGAGCGCCTTGTACAGCAGGATATCCGTGCCGGGGGCCGGCGCGGTCATCAGGTTCGGGGCCGACTGGGCGAAAGTGCGAAACGCCCTCGCCAGGACGTGGCGCTCGGGGCCGTCAAGCCAGCCAGCCAGAGCGGCGAAGTTCGTCGGATTACTCATGGTCGCTTGGTGTCTCCTCGGGGATGGGATCGAGTCGGTTTTGAAGGTGGAGGGGTGAGAGGAGTGAATCACTCACACGCCGGGAGAAGGCGGGCGGAGACAGGCGATCGAACCCTTTGGCTCTCGGTCCATCGCGTCTCACTCTCAAACCCCTCGCACCTTGTTTCGCATTGAGGGAGAGAATGTCGGAATTACTTGCGGAGTCCGGAGGCGAAACTTCGCCAGGCTTTCGACAGATTGGCTCGATCTTCGGCGGTAAGCTCGGCCTCGGGTTTCCCCTGGGGGACGATCTTGTCGAACTCGATCGCAACGAAGCGGTTGAAAAGCTGGGTTCGATCTCGATCCCAAGATTCGCGGATTGTGTCGAGGGCCGAGGAAACCGGCTTGCCCGAGTCCAACGCTTTGGCCCCCGCTTCCCAGGCCGACGCGTACACTTTGCCGAGATTGACCGTGTAGGTTTTGCCGAGCCGAATCAGCCCCGCCGATGACAGCGGTGCCAGAGGCGCGGGGCGATCGGGCACCGATCGGCACGACACGCCCCCGGTGCTCAGCAGCACGCCAAGGGCGAATGACGACAGGATCGACACCACGGCCGATCGGCCAGGGAGCGATTTGCGAATTTGCGCAAGGAGATTCTCGATCATGGATTCCTCTGACCGCGGGGGAAGTAAACGATGTGTGTAGAACGAGCGGGGAGCCCATGTGAGTGGCTCTTGCCCG
>CALKTZ010000323.1 GCA_937997355.1 uncultured Planctomycetales bacterium
AGGCGCAGCACCCCCTCGCCCCCCATGCCGAGCCGCTTCGCGATGTCCTCGTCCGGCAGGCCCAGCGCGACGAGCTTGCGGACCAGATCGCCCATGCTGTCGACGCGATGCTTGCCCCGCGCCCGGTTGTGCCGGATCGTCGAAGCCATGCGGCCCTCGATCGGCTTATCGATCGCGACGATCGGCAGGTAGCCGTGCACCCGCTTCCGGATGTCGGCCTTCTCCTTCCCAATGCGGTTGCGGTGGAAGCCGTCGACGACGACGTTGTCGCCGCCGCCGGGCACGGTGACGATCGGTTGCGTGTAGCCGTCTTCCCGGATCGACTGGTGCAGCAGTTCCATCTCGGGCCTGGCGACCGAATTCGGGTTATAGTCGTTCGCGACGACGCGATCGGCGAAGACCCAGCGGACGAAGTCCACGGGCTCGTTTTTGAAGGGGCTGATCTCGTGCAGCGCCTGCCTGGCGTCGTTGAGCCAAGCGACCTTCTCGCCGAGGTCCATCTGGGAAATGCCCTCGACGAGGGCGGCGAGGTATTCGGAAAGCAACTGCTTACCAGTGGCCATGTCGGTTCCTCCGTTTCGAGCGGCAGGCTCAGGCCTCGCCGCAGGGGGTATTGTAGCGATTCGATTTCCGGCTCACAGGGCCATGACCGCCTCCCGAATCTTCGCCTTGAGGCCGAGCTTCCGGTAGAGGTCGAGCTTGTCGCGGAAGGACTGGAGCGTCCCCTCCTTGTTCGAGAGCGCTCCCCCGATCCGGCTGTCGATCCCCAGGTTCGAGACGATGTCGACATACGTGCACGGACGCCGCTGGCCGATGCGGTGGATGCGGTCCTCCGCCTGCGCTCTTTCCGAGAACTTGAAGCTGTTCGCGAAGAAGACGGCCGTGTTGGCGTCGACCAGCGTCAGCCCATGCCCGCCGCTCGCCTGGGTCGCGAGCAGGAAGCGGCCGCTCGCCCGCCACATCGCCAGATTGTCGTCCTTCTCCTGGGCGGAGAGGCCGCCGTGGAAGATCTGCACCGCGTCCTCTCCGTATTCGGCGGCGAGCGCGGTCCGGATGTCTTCCAGGGCCAGCCTGTATTTCGTCCAGACGACAACCTTCTCGGGCGCCCGGATCGTGCGAAGCACATCGCAGAGCCCGGCGATCCGGTAGCTGTCGAGCCGTTCCCCCTTGTGATAGCCGGCGCTGACCGCCTGGAGCGTGGAGAAGAGCCGGAAAACGTCGAAATCCTTGACGTCGTCCGGCTCGATGTCGAGGAACTCGTTCTTGGCCGCTTCGTAGTATTCACGCTGTTGGGCCGTCGCCGTCGTGCCGTGGCAGTGGAACAACTTCTCGGGCAGGTCGAGGCACTCGTCTTTCGTGATCTGATATACGTATGGCGCGACCTTCTTCGCGAGCACGTGAGTATTGTGAGCCTGGACGATCTGGCCGGTCCGCTTCCCGGTCCTCCTGTCTACGCGGTATTCGAGATGATTGGCCGCGAAGCTGTAGAAGCTGTTGTAGCCGAGGATCTTCGGGCTCAGGAAATACATCTGCGCGTAGAGGTCGACGACGCCCTGGGTGAGCGGCGTTCCCGTCATCGCCATCCGATAGCGCGCCCGGGCCGACATGTGCGTGACGAGTTGCGTCCGCTTCGCCCGAGGGCCCTTGATGTAGCTGCTCTCGTCGACGACGACGAAGGCGCGGTCGTCGAGGAACTTGTCGAACGCGGCGACGATGCGGGCACTCTGCCCGAGTCCCTCGATTCCGACGACATACCAGAAGCGATCGAGCGGAACGGTGTCCGAGCGCGTCGTGTCGTCGAAAGCGTGGATGTCGTCCGGGATGCAGTCCGTGTGCCGCAAGATCTCGAAGACGATCGTCGACTTGATCGACGTCGGGCAGAACCACACGACTCGGGAGACCTTGCCCTTGGCCGCGCGCAGCTTCGCGATCTCGATCAGGATACGGGACTTGCCCGTCCCCATCTCGGCGAAGAGCCCGCCGACGCGGGTGGGAAGCAACTTCGCCACCGCGTCGATCTGATGGGGCAGGAGATCAGTCGTTGTCGAGAAGTTCATAATCGACATCGATCTCGGCATCGTCGAGGGGGATGTAGTCCGGCTTGTGCTTGTTGGGCGCCGGCTTCATCACCTCGACCTTCGCGACGGCCATCGTGATCCCGCGGGACCTGAGCTCGCGGTAATGCTCGATCGCCTCCTGCGCGGCTTCCGAGATCTCGAAGCCGTGGATACGAGCGAAGTCCGCAATCTCGTCCGCCGACGTGATCGGGGCGATGCACTTGCCCGCGGCGTATTTCGATCCCTTGATGCGACGGAAGGCGTCGTAGAAGTCGCCGGCGAAGCGCGGCCACTCCGCGACGAGCCAGCCCTCGTCCCGGCCCTTGAGCCGCAGGCGGATCGTCTTCCACTCGCGCTCCGGGGCCGTCCCCTCGACCAAGGCCGAACGGACCTCCTCGTCGAGGATGCAGACCGGGATGCCCTCGGCCAACAGCGCCCTGGCGATGTCGACCATGTTGCGGATCTTGTTGACCTCGACCGTGAATCCGCCCTGGACCCACGACCTCAGGCCGTCGTTCCAGCGCCAGCTCCGCGACTTGAGCAACTGCCGCAGCGTCTCGTTCTTTTCCGGCATGGAGATCTTCATGATCGTGTGGAACTGGTCCCACGACAGTTCCGCGATCGAGGCCGTCTTCGGCTCGGTCGGCACGATCGTCGCCTCGGCGCGCATCTCGCGTTCCGCGGCCAGCTCGGCCTTCCGCTCCTCGGTGTTGATCTCGGTCTCGACGACCCGGCGCTCGGCCACCGTCTTGATCAGGTCGGCGATCGAGGTGTCCCGCCGCTCGATCCACTCATGCGCCGAGTCGATCGCACGGATCGCGGCGACCAGATCGTCTTTCTGCGCCTGGGTCACCCCCCGCAGTATCTCGCGGACCTTCGGGACGTCGCCGAAGCCCGGCGCTCCGTATAAGATGTCGGGGTCCTCGCGTCCGGCCTGGTCGATGACGACGTCGACGATGGGCAGGATGCGGGCGCGGATGGTCTCGGCCCAGGTGACCTGCTTCTCCGAGCCCTTCAGCTTGGGCAGGCCGGCGGCCGCGTTCTCCTTGGCCGTTTCCTTGTTCTGGCAGTCGCGGCACTTCCAGCCGCGGTCTTCCATCTTCTTGGCCTGGTAGTCGGCATCGCGCCGATTCCGGCCGTGGATCGTGAATTCGTTTTCGCCGCACTCGGCGCAAATGACGGTGGCACTCGCCATGACGGTTTCTCCGCATCAGGTTGCCGGTCCAGGCTTGGCCTCGGACCGCGTGCGACGAGCATCGCATGTCCTCAATATGAGGACTATCTGGCGATTGTCAATGGGCGGCGGATCAGAGCAGCGTCGGGACCTCCTCCACACCGCCATCCTGCTTGCGGCCGCGCACTACGATTTCCAGCGAGCCATCGGGAAGCGGCCGCTGGAGCGCGAAGGCCTGCTCCCACGGCTGCGTCATCCAGGCCTCGCATTCCTCTGGCGTCGTGAGGATCACAGGCATCGCCTTAGGGTGGACCGCGAAGACCTCGGCGTTGGCCTTCGTCGTCAGGAACCCGAAGAGGTCGATCGTCTCGATTCCGTTCTTGATCTTGCGCACCGACGTCCATCGCGGCGCCCAGATGCCCGCGAAGAACGCGGTCGGACGCTCCTCGCCGAAGGCGAACCAGATGTCCTGCTTCGCGCCCTGGTCGAACTCGCTGAAGCTGTTGAAGGGCACCAGGCAGCGGTTCTCGACACCGAGCCAGGGCCGCCAGTGCTTGCTGTCCGTGCGCCGCACGTTCGTCGTGCCGCCGTCCGGCTCCATCCGCAGGAGCTCCGCGAAATCGACGGCCCGGCCCTTCGCACGGAGCTTGTCGGCGCGCTTCGTGGCGTTCTGATAGATCACCTCTTTCGACGTGGGCATCCCCCAGCGCGTCATCGCCAGCCGAGGGCCGCCCTCCTCGTTGCGCACGATCGGCGCCGAGTAGTCGGGGAAGATGCCCGGCAACGGCGGCATGTTGACGCCGGTATCCTTGAACGCCGCGAAGAGCTTGCGCATCGCCTCGACGTTGCGAGTATTGCTATAGAGGTTGCACATGATCCGCTCCTGGCTCGCCCGACGACGCGACTATCAGGCCCTCGTCGACGCCGAGGCAACCCGGCTCGTCGAGAGCGAGGGCGGCGCCAGCTACTACACCGCCAAGGCGATCAAGCGGATGGCGGTCCAGAACGGTGACATGGCCGCCGCCAAGTTCTGGGTCCGCGTCGCCCGCCAGGTCGCCGACCGCACCGGCCTGGTGTCCGGGCATTCGAAAATCGGCCGCCCCGAATCCGAATGGTGATCAGTCGTCCTCGTCGTATTCCCGCGCCAACCGGTCGAACATGTCCTCGGCGGCCGCATCCTCGCTCATCGAGCGCTCGACCTCGGCAGCGTCGACTATGACGCCGCCGAAATGGTTGACGAAGGCCCTGGCGAATTTCGGCTCCTCGAAACAGACCCGGACGGCGCAGGGGTCGAGGGTCGACATGACACGCACGCCGATCTGCCAATCCGCGCACCAGGCCTCGATCCGACGCAGGCGCTCGCCCGCGCCCGAACGATCGAGCCGCAGCTCTACCTGGTGCGACCACGCGCTATTCGTCCTCGCCGCCGAGTCGCCGGCGAGAGGGGCGGTCGAGGGGCTAGGCTGGTAGCTGGTCATCCTTCCCTCCTTCTATCAGCGTGAGCCCCGTCATCGCCGGCGGGAGATCCGGCGGGCGCCCGGAGATGAGGTCCGGCAGGAACGCGCCGCATTTCATGCCGTACTTCTGCGGCTTGCGAGAGGGGTCGTACGGATTCCACGGGCAGCCCGGCATGAAGCGGTTGAGAAGGCTGCCCAGCGTCGCGTGCGAGCCATACCGGACCGCGCAATTCACGATCCGCGAGTCGCCGCCGCGCTCGCAGTAGTGACACCGGAATCGGATCACGACCCACGGACAGTCGACGAGCCTGGTGCCCGCAGTCGCGGTCGCCTTGGGCGGATCGGCCTCGCTCACCGATCACGGCCGCGCACCGGCGCGAGGCGCCCATAGACGAATCCCCGGGACACGCTGGCATTGCGATCCCGTGCTAATCCTTCGAGGTCCGACAGCAGCATGCGGACGGCTTCACGGGCGTCGCCGGAGGCCTCCTCGATCGCCGCGTCGACGTCCGCGTCGGTCCGATATGCGGGTTCCTGCCCTGCTGCCGCTCTGCTGACATCGTGCCGCCCTCGAAATGAGAACAAAGAGAGAACATCAGACTCCAGGACTGAGTCAAGGCGAGCGGCCCGCGTAAAAATCGCGATTCCCGCGTAAAAACGCGAACGGCGGCCCCGAACGAGACCGCCGCTTCCCCGCAAACGTCTGAGCAAGCTAGCTAAATCGACGTGAGGATTTTTTCACGCGGCTGCGGGCATGTCGAGAGTGCGTCAGCGATGTCGCGGTCGATCTTGCCGTCCTGCACCGCAAAGGCGAGCCGGCCCTCACAGGCCTTCATCACGATGGCCTTGTCGCAGCCGTGACGACGAGCGTACCCCTGCATCGTCAGCCTGACGGGCTTGCGGCGCTTCCAGCTCCGGTCTGACTTATCCCACCCGCACTGCAGGTTTTCGCAGTGCCATGCGCCAAGTTCAGTGACGCGGAAGATCGTGCCGGTCGGGTCGATCTCAAGATAATTCTCAGTGACGAGGATCTCCCCCAGTCGGACCCGATCGAGCTGATCGTGTCAAGTACGTGAAAAGCCATGCTGTCGTAGATATCGGGCATCGGTGAGACCTCCTACGCCGCCAGCTTCGAGACCCGCGCCGATCCGCGGGCAGCCTTGCGGGCATCCTTGGCGGCCTGCGCCGCGGCCTTCTCGCGCGCGTATCGATCATATCGAACCGTAGAACCCGCGGATTTCGGTGTGAGACCGCAGCCCGCTCATGGCCAGCCCGCAGAGCCTGGCCCGGGCCGCCTCGGCCGCCGGATCGGACGAGATCGCCTTGATGATCCGCGTGAGCTCGCGGGCCTGCGAGCGAGCGTCGACCATCAGTCGCGCGCGGGTGTTCCGCCCGCGCGCACCCGACCAAATCGTAGTCCACATAACGCCATTTTCGACGCTGATTTCGATTCCCAGTTTCGGCCTCTGCGGTGCCGCGAACGTTGCGACCTGCGTTTCGAGATCGACCTTCTTCAGCTTGATGATCCTGATCATGCTACTCCACTCACACACATGGATTGCCGGGCTTGGCTCTCCCCACGGCCGCCCCTTCGAGCCGCCCCAAGGCAGGGCCGGGGCCCTGCTCACTCAAACTACATGCGCAGCTGCCCGGGGGCAGCGGGCTCGCTCTTGGCCCAGGCTTCCTCGAAAATCGCGCCAACGCGGTCGCCGATCTCGACCAGCTTCGGCGTCAACTTTCCCGCCGCGATGACCTCCCGGAACTCGTCGAGCTCGACCGGCGCCGGATTGACGAAGAGGAATCCTGCGGCCCCACCGGGCCGGCCCAGGCGCGTAGCACGGACGCCATAGTCCTCGGCGATGATGGTCATGAGCTTGCCGCGATGACGAAAGGTTGCCCGATCGGACGCGACTGAGACGAATTCGATCTTCAATTTGCGCTTCCGCGCCATGAAATCCACTCCACTCTATAGTTACCGGATCGCCGGGCTTGGCGCTCCCCGAGACGGCTCGCCCGAGCCGCCGCAGGCAGGGCCGGGGCTCGCTAAGCCGGCGGCAGGATGTCGAAAATCGCGGTCTGCGTCGGCCTCGCCAGCATCGTCCGGGTCGGGACCTTCCCCTTCGGCAGGGCTCTGGCCTGCGAGGGCGCGACAACCGGGCTGCGCGGCGCCGGGATGACGCTCGCCGGTTCGGGATCGGGGGTATCGGGTTGCGCGACGATATCGGCGCTGGCGGCGGCGAGCGGGGCCTCCGCGAGCGCTTTCTCCAGCGCGGCGACTTCCATCGCCGCGACGAGGAGCAGGAGGATGTCGACATCGCGGACGAAGTCGATCAGGCCGGCGGAGACGGCGCGGTCACGGAGAACCGAAAGCTTCTGGCGGGACTCGGCCGGGGTCATCAAGCCGGCTCCCCGGCGATGATGGTCTTAGCCAGCGCGGCGATAGCGCGGAAGTCGTCGATCGCCTCCTCGCCGGCCGGGCCGGCGTACGGGATGCCTCGACGCGAGCACGCGTCCACCAGCGTCTGCTCTCCGAGCGCAGCGAGGATGTCGATCGAGTTCGGCATTCGAAGTTCCTGCGGGAAGTCCGATCCGGCCGTCACGACGATGCGGTCGCCGATGGCGGGCAGCAATTCGTCCGCAGCGTACGTGTCGTAGCGGACGATGCGGCCATAGCGGGCGTCCCCACCCTCGTCGAGGTCGAGCTTCACCATCGCGGCCAGTTCACGGTCTTCCGTCCTCTCGACGGCGACGAGGGCCAACGGGCCCCGAAGTTCCTCTTTGATTTTCACGTCAGCAAATCCTTTCAAGGATTAAGATGTGCGGTTCGTTTCAGAATTTCTAGGCGCGTATATACTTTTGGTTAACGGAATTTTTAGTTAGATGTTAACCAAGTTCGGGAATTGGTATTGTATCAATACTTTTATAATACCCGCAGCGAGCGAGCGCATCTGACCTGCTACGCGCAGGCAGCGTCGTGGGTCGGTCGGGCCGTATGTCCGGACCGATACGGATCAGCCCCGCGTCGAAGAGCC
>CALKTZ010000324.1 GCA_937997355.1 uncultured Planctomycetales bacterium
GAGCCATGAGGAATCGGATGGCATGGATGAAGACGATTAAGCGGTTCGCGCCCGGCCTCAAACCGCGCGATTCCCTCGCGGACATGCAAAAGCCCAGGTGCCCTCGCATGGAGGGCCAGCCTGGGCTTTTGTATTCTCAATTGGCCATCGACACGATTCCGGCGATCCGAGGGAATCGCGGGATCGGCGACTCATTTCCGATTCGTGGTCCCTTCGAGCCTGGCCAATCGCGAAGGGGAGCTGATCCAGCAGTCGAAGGGCTCGTTGACCGTCGGCGTGTCCTTGTCCTTGGAGGGGGCGGACAGGCGAAAGCCGCGAAGGATGGTCCGGGGCCTCTGGCCGGGTTCATTCACCGTGATGGCGAAGGAACAATTCCGGTCGGCCCCTCGAACTTCCAGATCCTTGATCACGATGTTTTCCGGCTTCCCGGATGGGTCGATGTGGCGCGTGATCGGCTTGAACCGGCATGCGGGGGTCGCCGGCTTGATTTCCACGTCGCACCCCTCCGCCCCCAGGCCGGCGATCTTGAGGCTCAGCGTGACCGATTCGGTCCGTCGTGCCTCCTCCTTCTCGGGGGCTTTCTCCACTTTCGAAACTTTGGGTGGGGGTTGCTGCCGCTTCTCGTTCTCGGCGTTTCTTGGTGCTTGACCGAGAATCGCGGGTGTTCCGAGCCCGATGACCACCAAAACCCCCGCCGATAGCGTCAGTCCGGCCATCCATGACCTTCCTCGCATCGGATTCGACTCCCTTCGTGTCCCAGGTCCAAAAGAACGAGATTCCCGGGGCACCCGCACGCAAAGTCCATTTTTCAGCGATCCGCGGATGACTCGGGGCGATCCGGTATTGAGCCTTCTACTGCATCTTCAATGAGTGTTCTCGGCTCAAACCATGCGAGATCGAATCGTGGAGGATCTGGAGAGGAGAAACCCACGGGCCGATCATCGCCGGTTGGGCCGCAAGAGGTATCCTCCGAGGTGGCCCGCGAAACTATCTCAACCTTCCCTTGCACGCAAGGTCAGATTTTTCGACCCGGCGTTAGCTTCCTCGGTTCGATCGCAGGGTCCCGATGAGCTCGCGGACGCTGGAAATCCCGGCGTCGGCGAGTTGCGCCGC
>CALKTZ010000325.1 GCA_937997355.1 uncultured Planctomycetales bacterium
GGCCGTCGAAATGCTCGTCCCATTTCGTAAGCCGGCTGTAGAAGACGGCCGCGTCGGTGATCAGCATCGCCTGATAGTGATCCGGCGAGGCCAGCACCGTCTTCCCTCCGAATCCCAGGACCACCTTCGGCCGATGCTTGCGGAAAATCTTGGCCAGGGCAATACGCGCCTCGAAGCCGTCGAAGAGTCGGCGATTGGGCAGATTCAGATTGATTCTCAGGGCCACCCCGAGGATTTCGGCGGCGCGTCTCGCTTCTTCCAGGCGAATCTCCGGCCCAGGAGATTGAGGGGTCGGTTCACCGTCGGTCAGGTCGACGATCCCGACGGCATATCCCTTTCGAGCCAGTTTCGCCAGCGTGCCCCCGCAAGCGATCTCGACGTCGTCCGGATGGGCTCCGACCGCGATGAGATCAAGTTCCAAATCCGCCGTCTCGCTCATATCTTCGCAAGTCTCTTGTAAGTTGATCGATAATCGTTCGTGTCTCTCGTCCGAAGAATCGAGTGGGCCGAAGGCGAAGATCGACCATGATTTTGCTCCGGTCCCGGTGCCGGCCGGTTCCCAACTCAATCTTCTGCGTCATCGAGCTTGGTGATGGCCAGAAGAAAAGTCGGGGGGATGGCCTCGAATCGCAGCCGATCCATCTGTTCGATCCCTCGCGAGATCGTGATATTCCAAACCCGGACATGGCCGGTGAGGGCCTTGAGCGTGTGATAAGCCGTGGAAAGCCCTTCGATCGTCGCGACATGGACCGCGAGGCTTCCCCCCTGGCAAAGTCTGGCATAGGCCGCGGTGAGAACCTGATCGACCTGACGGCCCGTGCCTCCCACGAAGATCGCATCCGGCTCGGGGAGGGTCGCCAGGATCTCCGGCGCGCGACCCAGGACCGGATAGACATTCGGGACTCCGAAGGCCTCCCGGTTCGCCTGGATCAGTGCGAAGTCGGCCGGTTCGGGCTCGATCGCATAGACCTTCCCCTGGGATGCCAGCTGGGCGGCCTCGATCGCCACGGCCCCGGAACCCGCGCCGATATCCCAGACGGTGCTCGTCGAGCGGATGTCGAGCTGCGCCAGGGCCATCGCGCGAACTTCAGCCTGGGTGATCAGTCCCCGCTTCGGCAGGGTCTGGGCGAAGGAGTCGTCCGGGTTTCCGAAAAGGCGATGCCGGCTCGCTCGGCTCGCCTGGTCGGGGCGGTTGGGCTTGCGGATCAGGATCAGGACATTGAGCGGGTTGAATTCCGAGGTGGTCAGGTCGTGCAGCTCGGCCTGCGTGATCCGCTCGTCGGGCGAGCCGAGGTTTTCGCAGACGAATGCCCGGAAGTAGTCGATTCCTCGTTCCAGCAGGGCGCTCGCCATCCTGGAGGGGGGATATTCGTCGCTCGAAAACACCCCAACCTTCTCGGCGGTCCGGATGCGGTCGATGATCGCCTCGATAGGGCGTCCGGCCAGGCTGGTGAGATAAGCGTCTTCCCAACTCTCCTTGATCCGGGCGAAGGCGAGCTGCATGCTGCTCACATGAGGCACCACCTCGAACTGATCTTTGCCGAGTCGGTCGCACAGGTAACGCGCGACGCCATAAAAGAGCGGATCTCCGCTGCTGACCAGGACGGGCCGCCTCGAGCGGAGCGCCTCTTTGACCTGCTTCACCGCCGCGCTCATGTCCGCTTCGAGAGCGATCTTCTCGACGGGCAAGTCTTTGAGCAGGCTCAAGGTGGAAGGGGGACCGATGATGAGGTCCGCCTCGTTCAAGATTCGTCGGGCCGCTTCGGTCAGGCCGCCGACTCCATCATCGCCGATTCCGAGGATCACGAGCCTGGATCCGCTTTCGTTCACCGCGAGCGTCCTTGTAGTCGGCCTTGAAAGGAAATGGGCAACTCGAAATGGCTCGGAAACCGGTTCGAGCCGAGCCATTTTGGCGTGGCCATCTTAACGGCCTCGATGCAATTCGCCAACCTGCACGAGTGGCAATCTCGCACCCGAAGGGAAGGATTTTTCTCGTTCAGGAAGTCTCCCCTCCGCCGGCCTGGCAGGCCCCATTCCCTTCTCCCAGGCAACCTCCGGGCATTCCCGAGCAGGTGCCGGCATCTCCTTCGTGGGCGCATTCGGTCGGCTCACAGGGGAGGAACCACTGGGAAATCACATGGGCGAGCGCTTCCGCGTGGGTGAGATGAGGCTGATGGCCCACATTCGGCATGATGACCGATCGCGCTGTGGTTATTCCCTTCACAAGTTCCTCATGAGCCATGCGGTTGATGAGACGATCCTCGTTTCCTTGTAGCACAAGGACTTCCTGTGAAATTCGGCCCAGGATGGGGCGAAGGTCGAGCGTCTTCAAGAGTGACAGCCGGTGTGCCAGTGAGCGGATCGGTGTGAGGCCATTTTGCTCGACGTAGAAGTCCCAACGGTTCTCGATCAACCGGGGAAAATGGTGGCGGAAGTTGTACTTGAGAATCCTCTCGCGAAACGGCAACGCGCCGAGCGTTCCGGGAAATCGCCGCCCCACCGAGAACGCGGCACGTTCCGCCAGACTGAAATCCCGGCTCGCGAATGCTCCCTGAACCACGGCCCTGGGGAACCGCCGGGGTTCGCGTTCCAGCGCCTTCAGCACGATTGACGAGCCGAACGACAACCCGACCGGGCAGATCGAATCGATCTTGAGATGATCGATGAGACCGAGAAAGTCGGAGACCATGTCGTCGTGGGTCAGACGATTCAGCGCGGCGCCGTCGTCTCGCTGGTCTCCGGGGAATTCATAGATGATGGTCCGAAAACGTTCGCTCAGTAGATTGAGGAGTAAAGCGTAGACCCGATAGGTCGCGGCGATGCCGGGTATGAGGATCAGGGGAGGGCCATCCCCCAAGATCCGGTAGTTCACGCGATAACGCGGACCTTCCCAGGCGTCGACCCGGGCATTGCGATCATATCGAGCGACTTCGGCGCGAAGGTTGGCCGGGGCTGGGCAACGTCCCACTTCCGGGGCGGGCGGGGCTTGCAGTTCTCCCGCGGAGGTCGATTCAGAGAGACCGGAGGGTTCCAATCACGCTACTCCCGATGACGAATCGATCGCCGCTTCGGCATTTGAGCCCGCGGAATCTTCGGAATGAAAAGCCATGCTCGCGAAGCTGACGCAGCAGGTTCGGCCGTCGTCGATGGCCTGGTCATAATTGAGGAGCCGGCCCCGCGCCGGGCCGATCGTTTGAAGCATCGTGTAAGTGGCGGCCAGGCCGCAGACTCGCCAGCGATTGCCGATCCTCGACGCGGTTTCGAACCAGCCTCGCGCATCGCATGCTTCGGCACGGGCCAGGATGGACTCATCGAACGAGCGAATCGTCTCCTGGACGGATACATCGACCGGCGAGGGGTCGCCGAATTGCGGGCCGACGTGGCATAGATCGATCCCCCCGATGTAGGCCACGCGCCTTCCGCTCCTGGCTTCTACTTCGCGAAGGGCTTCGATAACCCGGCGTACGTCCGGATCTTCGATCGGGTCGATCCCGCGCTCCATCAGGTCATGAAATGATCCCACCAGGACCGGTACGATCGAGAAAGGCCGCACGTCACCCAGAACGTATTGCAGAAACACGACCTGAAACTCGATCGAATGCTCGGTGCGATGTGCCAGTTCGTCCTCGAAGAAATCGTCTCCCACGCGGTCGACGATCTGGCCGACGTAATTGCGATCCGTCGGCACGGTTCCGAACGGCGTTTCGAAGTCCTTGTAAGTCAAGGAGAAGCGACGACGGCAGAACTGATGGGCGACGCCAAAAATCACGAAAACGTCCGCCCGACTCTTTTCGACAAGCTCCTTGTACGACCAGGTGTAACTCAGTCCGCCCCGCTCGAAGTCGATGTGAGGGCTGAGAATGCCTCGAAGATTGGCCGCCTCGGGCCTTTGTCTTTGATCCGGGTTTGCCGGAGCCGCCTTTTTCCAATGACCGGCGCTTTGTTCGTGCGAAAAGAACCGGGTTAATTGACTCCTGAGGGCCTTTTCCGTGCCGGCGTAGGATCGACCCGCCAGGGCGGCCGGTCGATGCCTCGATTCACGATAATTCTGAACGAATGACTCGAAGGTGGGGCCGTCCAGGACCATCGACCGATCGAGCTCGTCAACCAGTTGCTCCAACTCGGCGAGCGGCATGAGCCGACCCGATTCGCGCAGGGCTCGCGCCTGAATCTCCATCAGGGTGATCGATCCATCGAAATATCGAACTACATGGAGAAAGAGTTCGAGCGGGATGAGGATCGCTTGCTCGAAGACCGCGGAAGGATCGGTCAAGAGAGCATACGCCTGCCCGTGCTGCTCGTGCCGTTGCACGGAGAGCGGACGCAGTTTGGGGCGTTCGATCGTGGTCATGTTTGGATGGGACCCTCGGTCAAAACCACCAAAACCGCGGGAACGCGAGACCCGAGAGGCTTCAAAACCCTACGAGACGATTCATTCTCAGAAGCGAACCCCGTCACGTCAAGGTAGCGCCCGCCGCTGGCGTCCGATCGCCAAGAAGCACCTCACACGCGGGTGCGTCCAAGACCTCATTCAAACGATGATGGTTCGATGAAAGAAAGACGGATTGGGTGAATCCGAGGTCCAGGAAGACTGGGAAGACCCTGTGAGGGTCGCTCGCATAATGGCTCTAGTGAAGGTTTTCGAAGTATGGTAGGTTGCCGCGATCCGGGCTTTGAGATCGCCGTGCGCTGCAGAGGGATTGGCAGCGGCGATTATCTCGTTCCGGTCACCATGGATGAATCAGGGAGGAGTTTGGCCGATGCGTCGATTCACAACGGTGCTCGTCTCGTCGATGATGGTTTTCGGCTCGGCCGATTGGTCCGCCCGGGCCTTTGCTCAGGGAGCGCAGGCGCAAGGGAAGGGGACTCCAGGCAAGGGTGCCGTTCGGAGCCAGGGCACCGCCCG
>CALKTZ010000326.1 GCA_937997355.1 uncultured Planctomycetales bacterium
GGGCAACGCCCCCGGGGGGTTCGGAGGAATCGGAATGATTCACTTCTTCGTCCGAGCCCCGGAGGGGCGGACTCATAGAGACGGGGCGCGACACCTCGGTCCCATCATGGGATCGGCCATGGCCGACGGATTCGATCCCCCGGCGGATCATGCGCAATCCGATCGTGAACCGCTCTATTTCAGCATCCGTCGGCTCGATTCAAGCATGTCGCCCAGGGTTTGCTCGATGGAGATATCGGCCTGCCAACCGGTCTCGGCCCGGAGCTTGGCGGGATCGGCGACCAGGAGAGGCTGATCGACGGGCCTCACCCGAGCGGGGTCGACCCGGACCTCGACGGGGCGGCTCGCCAGCGAGGTGAGATGCGCGAGGGCGTCGGCGAGCAGGGTCCCTCGTCCCGAGCCGAGATTGTAGATTTCTCCCGGACGCCCCTGGAGGGAGAGCCGCCGATAGCCCCGGACGACGTCGCGGACGTCGGTGAAATCGCGGACGATGTCGAGGTTCCCCACCTCGACAACGGGCCTGCGCCCCGCCTCCACCTCGGCCACCTGGAGCGCCAGCGCGGCGAGGACGTACTTCGGCGACTGGCGGGGTCCCGCGTGGTTGAACGGTCGGACCATCACCACGTCGGTGCCGTATGACAGGAAGTGCTGGACCCCTAGGAGGTCGGCCGCCGCCTTGCTCGACGAATAGGGGTTGTTCGGCCGCAGGGGGCATCCCTCATTGACTGGCAAATACTCGGGGAGGGGGTTGCCGTAGGAGACGCCCGAGCCGACCAGGATCACCCGGGGGGGCTTCTCAAGCCGCGAACCGGCGAGCTTGACGGCTTCCAGCAGGTTCAGCGTCCCCCCCAGGTTCAACGCCCAGGTGCCTCGGGGGTCGGCGACGCTCGCCTGCGGGTTGGATTGCGCCGCCAGGTGATAGATCGTGTCGGGCTGCTTGCGGACGATCAGGTCGGCCAGGTCGGATTCGTCGATCGCGGTCAGGTCGACCTCCTCGATCCGCGCCAGCCGGCCGAGATGAGAGAGCGAGGAGGGCCAGCGCCCCGAGGCCGAGAGGCCGACCACCAGGTCCCCCTCGGCGGTCAGGTGCTCGGCGAGATGCCCCCCCACGAAGCCGGAGATCCCCGTTACCAACGCGCGCATCCTGCGATCTCCCCGTTCATCTGCCTGAATGAACTCTCGCCGTTGCCGCACCAGGTTTACTTCTTCACGCGGCGCTTCTTGGACGAAGCCCTGATTCCTTGAGTGAAGTCAGCAGTAGTCCAGGTCAGCGGTTTCGCCGAACTCGTCCCCGGTTTTGCCGGTCCTTGAAGGTTTTTAAGGGTCAGCGAGTTCGCCGGCCTTTGCAGATCTTTAAGAGTCAGAAAGCTGGGATAGGGCCGCTGGCCCAGCGAGACGAAGATACGACTTTCGCCGGGTATGGTGGAGTGATCTTCGAGGACATCGAAGCGAGGATGCGCCCCCGCGCCGGCCAATTGCTTGATCTTCCTCCCGAATGGGGTCGAGACTCGATCTAGAGGGAGTTGTTTCTTGAGATTTTTAACACGATCGGCTTTCCCCGACCAGAAGAAGAGATTCGGGACGATCGGATCGTCAGAGTCGAGGGGTTCCCAGATCGTGATCGCCGCCAGATAGTGAGTGCGATGCTCTTCATACAAGATGATCGTTTTGAGGAATTTCAGGGCGAACCTCAGTAAGATCGAATTGATTTCCGACGATGTTTTGCCATTCAGAAAATCGAGTTCGGAATATCTCGTAAAGAGAGGAACTTCTTCAAAGGCATCGGGTTTATGAAATTGGGACAGATCCACGAGCCGACCCCGCGTCAGGATGTCCCAGAAATTTGCATCATAGACGGTAGCATTAATCATAAATTCCACCCGGCATTTCGCAAAAAGACCTTCTGCGCGGCGGTGAGATCGGGGGGTAACTCTCCCTTGGGCAGATGCTTCCAGGTACCATCCTGATTGATGGCAATGCTTCCTTCTCCTGGAGCAAGGTGCGCATGCCATTGTTCCCGGAATACGCGGGGGCGGTCAATCCGATCGATTCCGGCCGGTCCCTGCCCCTTCATTACTGCCTGGCTGGCCTGGTTGGGAGTCATCACAATCGACCGAAGGGCTCAGAAGGTCTTCCTGTCGTCGCGCGAAGAAGGGGACGGGCACGTCACTGCGTTCCGAGCCAGTCCCCATTTCCGTTCCGGCTGTCATCCTTGCTCGCGGTAGGCCCCGGAGCGGACGCGGTCGATCCAGACGGAGTTGGCCTTGTACCATTCGACCGTCGAGGCGAGGCCCTCTTCGAAGCTGACGGTCGGCCGCCAGCCCAGCTCGGCCTCGGCCTTGCCGCAGTTGATGGCGTAGCGACGGTCGTGGCCGAGGCGGTCGGTGACGTACTTGATGAGGCTGTCGGTCTTGCCGCAGGCGGCCAAAATCGCCCTGGTGACGTCGATGTTGTAGCGCTCGCTCAGGCCGCCGAGGTTGTAAACCTCCCCCGGCTTCCCCTTGCGCAACACGGCGTCGATCCCCCGGCAGTGGTCGAGGACGTGGATCCAGTCGCGCACCTGCTTGCCGTCGCCGTAGACCGGCACCTGGACGTCGGCCATCGCGTTGGTGATGAACAGCGGGATCAGCTTCTCGGGGAACTGGTAGGGGCCGTAGTTGTTCGAGCAACGGGTGATGACGGTGTCCATGCCGAACGTGTGGTGGGCGGCCCGCACCAGGAGGTCGGCCCCGGCCTTGCTGGCGGCATAGGGGCTATTGGGGGCCAGCGGGGTGGTCTCGCTGAAGGCCGGGTCGTCGGGGGCGAGGGTGCCGTAGACCTCGTCGGTCGAGACCTGGAGATAGCGCGGCACCCCCGACGCGCGGGCGGCGTCGAGCAGGGACTGCGTCCCCAGGATGTTGGCGCGGAGGAACGGGGTGGCGTCGCTGATCGATCGGTCGACGTGGCTCTCGGCGGCGAAGTTCAGGATGGCGTCGAACTTCCCCTCGTCGATGATCTTGGCGACCAGGGGCCGGTCGGCGATGTCCCCCTTGATGAACCGATAGCGCGGGTTGGTGTCGACCCCCGCCAGGTTGTCGGGGTTCCCCGCGTAGGTCAGGGCGTCGATGTTGGTGATCTCGAGCTGGGGATCGTTCTCGAGCTCGAATCGGACGAAATTCGCCCCGATGAATCCGCAGCCGCCGGTCATCAGAATCCGCTTCATGACTCAATCCTTATGGACGCTCGCGTGAATGCAAAAGGCAATGCAGATTGGCGTTCAGATCGACAGGTTGAAGAGGACGGTCGGCTCGACGCCCCGGCCGAGTAGTCTACTCGGAACGCCCCGGGAAGCCAATCCGGGCCGGGGGCCGTTCAATCTGCCGAAACCCCATAGTTTCTGTTCGGCGCGGGTCTCCCGACCCCGCCGAAACCGCCGACCGAAGGTCTCCAAAACGGATGCTTGTGCTCGATCCCGCGGAAAATGGGGACAGGCACGTCACTTCGTTCCGAGCCAGTCCCCATTTTCGCTTCGGTTGGCGTGATCACGCGTCGGGCTCGCCGTCGTTGTCCTCGTCGTCGATGTGGTCGCTGGCCTCGGCCTCGCCGACGCCGTCGTCCAGGATGTGGGTCGAGGCGCCGTTCTCCCCCTTGACGGCCTTGCCGTTGTTGACTTCGCCGTCGACCGAGTCTCCTTCCTCGACCGAGAGCTCCTCCTCGGGGAGCTTGGCCAGGCCGCCGACCGAATCCCCCTCGTCGACCTTGATCATCCGGACCCCCTGGGTGTTGCGGCCGATCAAGTTGATGTCGCCGACGCGGGTCCGGATGATGATGCCGCCGGTGGTGGTGAGCATCACCTCGTCGGTCTCCACGACCTTGGCGATGGCCACCACGGGGCCGTTGCGGTCGGTCGTCTTGATGTCGATGAGCCCCTTGCCTCCCCGGTTCTGGGTCCGATATTCGGAGAGGGCCGTCCGCTTGCCGTAGCCGTTGGCGCAGACGGTGAGGAGGCTCGCCGGGTCGTCGTCGCCGTTGGCGACCACCATGCCGATCACCTCGTCCCCCTCGGCCAGCTCGATCCCGTTGACGCCGTAGGCGGGGCGGCCCATCGACCGCACCCGCGACTCGTCGAACCGGATCGCCATCCCCTCCTTGGTGCTGAGGACGACGTGGTCGCCGGCCCGGGTGCGGGCCACGCCGATCAGCTCGTCCCCCTCGTCCAGGCCCAGCGCGATGATCCCCTTGCCGAGCGGCCGCTTGAACGCGGTCAGCCCGGTCTTCTTGACGGTCCCCCGGCGGGTGACCATCAGCAGGCATTCGTCCTCGTTGAACCGGCGCACCGGGATCAGTCCGGTAATCCGCTCCCCCTCGCCGAGCTGGAGCAGGTTGACGATCGCCCGGCCGCCCGAGGTCCGGGTCTGCACCGGCACGTCGTAGACCTTGAGCCAGTAGACCTTCCCCTTGTCGGTGAAGAAGAGGATGTAGTCGTGGGTGAGGCCGACGAACATGTGTTCGAGGAAGTCGCCGTCTCGGGTGTTGGTGGCGGAGATCCCCCGGCCCCCTCGGTTCTGGGCGCGGTAGGTCGAGGGGGGGAGCCGCTTGATGTAGCCGTCGTGGGTGACGGTCACCACCATGTACTCCTCGCGGATCAGGGCTTCCTTGTCGTAGTCGCCGATCTCCTCGTCGGCGATCAGCGACCGCCGATCGTTGGAATACTTGGATTTCAGCTCCCGCATGTCGTCGCGGATCATCGCCAGGATCAGCCCCTCGTCGGCGAGGATCTGCTCGTAATGGGCGATGTCCTTCTTGAGCCCGAGGTACTCGTTGGCGAGCTTGTCGGCCTCCAGGCCGGTGAGCCGCTGGAGCTGCATCGCCAGGATGGCGTCGGCCTGCATGCGGGTCAGGCTGGCCGTCGCCTTGGCGTCGGGG
>CALKTZ010000327.1 GCA_937997355.1 uncultured Planctomycetales bacterium
GCATCGACAGCGCCTCGAGGCCATGCCGATCGGCGAGGCGCGAGTCCTGGCGCAACCGCCGAACGACGCCAAGGCCGCACCGGCGACGGCGCCGGCGGCCCAACCGATCCCCCAGCCCGCCAACAAGCCGTTCAACATAGCCCTCGTGCCGGCCAATGCGCATGGCATCCTGGCCCTCAAGCCGGTCGAGTTGCTCGCGCATCCGGCGTTCGAAAAGCTCTACGAACAGTTGAAGCAACTGGAAGAATTCCGACCCTTGCGATTGGTGAATGCCAGGGAGATCGAACAACTCGTGGCTTTTGCCGAGTTTTTCCCCCGGAAACCAAAGGATTCTCCTGGCCTTCGTTTACAGCCCGGCTTCGTGATTCGATCGAATCGTCCTCAGGATTGGTCGGCCCTGTTGAAACTGTTGATTCAAAAGCCGGAGGAGGTGCGGCATGAGGGGCAAGTCTTCACGCGATGGCAAGGGGCACCGGGCGAATTGAGCGCCTATGCACCGGATGCCCAGACTCTGGTTCTCGCCCTGGAAGAATCGATCCGACAAGTGATCGAGGATCGCGAGGCATCGCCACCGCGACGGGCCTGGGGCGACGTGTGGTCCAGGGTGGAAAAGAGTCAGATCGCGGTGGCCGTGGAAACACGCTCCATACGCGAGATGATCGCGACCGGTCGTCCGGAAGACTACGGGGTGGTGATGGGGAGCATCGCGCCTCTCCTGGAGAAGTCGCGCGGCTATGCGGCAGGGGCCAGTTTCACGTATGGGATGACGCTCGAAGAAGCGGGCCGCGCCTTTCAGGCCCATCCCGACGGGATCGGTCAGGCGCCCCGGCTCTCGCTCGATGTCGAGGCTGTTTGCGGCACGGAAGACAATGCGAAGTCGGTCGCCGACACGGTCCGCTCCCTCCTCACCCTCGGTCGCAACTCGCTCGAAAAGCTCTGGGAAAATGATTTGAATCGAATTCCCAAAGCCGAGCAGGAGATGATTCGCCTGTACCTCTCGACGGCTTCCACCTTCCTCTCGAATGCGAATGTCGAATCGACCGGGCGCAATGCGAACCTGCAAACCAGGGCCGAGCTCGATCTCGCGAAATGGTCGAGGATCGTCTTCGAACCGTTCGGCACCAACGTGCAGAAGCAGCAGGTGCGCGTCGGCAGTTTGCCGAATCTGAAAATGATCGGCCTGGCGTTCCACAGCTATCACAACAAGCACGAACAATTCCCTTCGGCCGTGATGATGGGGGGGAAGGATAAGAATGTTCCGTATAGCTGGCGGGTGGCGATCCTCCCCGAGCTTGGCCTCAAGGATCTCTACGATCAGTACAATTTCGACGAGCCCTGGGACGGCCCAAGCAATCGCAAGCTGATCGACAGGATGCCGGCGGTCTATTCCCGACCCAAACTCGGCGGCTCCCCATCGAGCACCACGAATTCCAGCTACTATGTCTTCACCGGGCCGCACACGGCGCTGGCGGATGCTGTGAATCATGGGGCCGGACGCGGCGGGTTTAGTCCACTCCCCATACTCCCCGGGGGGCGGCAGGCGATTGGTCGAACTGATGATGGTAAGGACCTGGATCGCCGCCAAACCGCGGTAGCTGTCGCTCCCTCAATCATGTCGATCACGGACGGCACATCCAACACCATCCTGGCCGTCGAAGCCGAGTGCAAGATTCCCTGGACCAATCCCAGCGATCCTCCGCTCGGCGACGATCCCACCCAACTGAGCGGGCTCGGTTACAACGATCCGAACGGCTTCAACG
Source organism: uncultured Planctomycetales bacterium (assembly GCA_937997355.1). Classification (GTDB taxonomy): domain Bacteria; phylum Planctomycetota; class Planctomycetia; order Isosphaerales; family Isosphaeraceae; genus CALKTZ01. The sequence goes on from CALKTZ010000327.1 coordinate 1,761, forward strand.
CCCTGTTCTGCGACGGCTCCGTCCGATTCATCAGGAAGACGGTCGATGCGAAAATCCTGAAGGCACTGATCACCCGCGACGGCGGCGAGGTGATTTCACGCGACTCGTATTGATCGGGAGTGAAAACGCCCTTGGAGACTGCCGGACGGTTCGTTCCGATCAAGCGAATCGGCCGCCCGTCCGGTTCCCTTGATTTTTACGATGTTTGAGATTTTCGCGGCCATGAATCTGACGGATCGGCCGCGAAACGAAAATTTGTTCGGCGCGGGTCTCCCGACCCCGCCGAAACCACCGACCGAAGGTCTCC
>CALKTZ010000328.1 GCA_937997355.1 uncultured Planctomycetales bacterium
GGCCGAAAGCGCCTCCGGTATTGAGGCAAACCACCCGATCTGGCGACGGGAGTTTTAGCGAGTCCCAGGCCGCGTCGGCCGCCGATTCATCACTTTCGGTCGTCGCCAACTCCAGACGAATTGATTCGGTCGAGCAGCCCAGATGACGGGTAAGGGCGAGATAGTACTCGACCGCCGGGCTCATGCGGAAACGGCCGGAATCGTCGCGAGGCGGCTCGATGCGATCGTTCAGCAGGAGCCCTCGTCCTCCCCGAGCATAGCCGACCCGGCGGGGAATGCCGGCCAGCCAGACCTGGAGGGCCGATCGGAATGAATTCGGAAAGAGGATGGCCAGGTCGAATCGCTCTTGCCTGAGCCGTTTCACCAGCCCGAACGTCCGTTCCTCGGGGCGTTTCGATTTGGGGTGGAACGCATAGAGATCATCGAACCAGGTCGTCCCGTCGAGGGTCGCGCGGGCACTCGTCTTGATCACTCCGACCAATCGTGATTTGGGGTATCGCCGTCGCAACGCCCGGATCGCCGGCGTGGCCATCACCGTGTCGCCGATCAAATTGGGGCAGAATACGACGATTTTCATGGTCTTCGACTTCGAATGGAATGATCCGTGACGGAAGCGATGAGACAGGGGGATTCTTTCTCTTTAATGCTGGGCCGCGCCATTGCGTGAGGCACTGGCTCGGCTTGCCTGGAGCCCGGCGAGGACCGACGCGTGGAGCAGGGGGATCATCAATTCGTGATGTCCGGTGAGCCCAACCCCTTCCGCGCCGGGACGCTGGAGCACATTGAGCAGGCCCCGATATTTTTGCTCGAAATCGAGGTTTGCGGTCGTAAGGCCATCCAGCGAATAGCCGAGATTTCTGGCGATCGAGACGGCCTTCAGGAAAACTTCCGGCAGGAGGACCGCGCTTCCCAGGTTCAGCCAAACTCCCCCTTCCATCCCGGCGATCAGGGCACAGAGAGTGCGGAAGTCGGCCATCGTGGCTTTACCCAGGGAGGCGCCGTCGAGTCGAGGGGTCATGTGGACGATGTCGGTTCCGATCGCAACATGAACGGTGAGCGGGATCTTATTTCGATGGGCCGCGACGAGCAGGCTGGCGTCGACGCCCGGTCCGCCGTGTTCGGCGACGAGCTCTCCGAGCGCGGAGCCCAGGCCGATCGAGCGATCCGCCGCCCGATCACTCGCGATCGCGAAGAGTTCCGAGGTTTCCCGGGCGAAGCCGAAGGTTCCATTCACGAGCCGAAGCCCCACGTCTTCGCTCGTCTTGCCGGCGATCGCGAGTTCCAGGTCGTGAATGGCCGCCGCGCCATTCAGGGATAAGCCTTGAAGGATGCCTCGCTCGATCCAATCGATCAGGTAAGACGTGCAGCCGGTCTTGACAACATGCCCCCCCAGCGCGGCCAGGATCGGACGACCGTTTATATGAGACTTGACGATCGCCGAGGTGAGCCTTTTGAGCCCCGCCGCGCCGAGCATTGAGGGGAGTCCATCCAGCCAGTCGGCCAGGCTGGGATTCGGCGGCAGCGGACGGCCAAGATCGCTCAGCGAGACCTTGCTCGGTCGATCCGCGAGAGGCTCGTACCGGAGCGATTCGAGATCGAGCGATTCAAGCTCTTCCACGGGCTTCGATGGTCGGCTCACGGGAATCCTTTCCCGAAGGAGTTCGAGCGTTCGGCGCTTTCTATCGCCGTTCCGCCGGTTCAATGTCCTCGCCGATCATCTCGGTTCGTACGCGGCTTATTGACGGGAAGGAAGGAGCGGGGTCAGCACCTCTTCAAGAGCTGACTCCCCCGCGATGACTTCCATGCCGATGCGTAAGGCGCGTAGCGGGACTTTCCCCAGCGATGAAGTGCGAAGCTTGACCAAATCCTTCTGAGTGGTCAAGACGAGATCGGCCTCCGAGGCCGTCGCCCATTCTCGCAGGGAATCGACGTCGCGGGCCGAATAAACGTGATGGTCGGGAAATGTTTTCAGATCGATCAAGGTCCCGCAGAGCGGGGCGAGCGTTCGGCGAAATCCTTCGGGGTTGCCGATCCCGCAGAAGGCCAGGACCTTCCGAGACTTCAACAAGTCGATCGGGCTGGAATCCATCTCGCCATCGATGAGGTCGACGGGGGCGTGGCGGGCCTCGGCCCATCGAAATGAGTTCGATCCCATCAACCTCGTCGATTCGGCTCGGATGGCGGCTCGCTCGTCTGGGGAAACGAGGTCGGCCCGAGAAAGTACGACGATCGATGCCCGACGCAATGATCGGGGAGACTCGCGCAGCAAACCTCTCGGGAAGAGTTGCCGGTGCCCGAAGGGTTCGAGGGCATCGAGCAGGACAATATCGACATCGCGAGCCAGCCGTCGATGCTGAAATCCATCGTCGAGGACGATCAACTCGGATTCAAGCTCGTCCACGGCGATTCGGGCCGTCTCGACGCGATCGGGATTTTGAAGATGGGGGACATCGGGCAGGTTTTCGTCGAGAACCTGCCCTTCGTCGTTGAGGCCGTCGCGTTGGCCGTATCCTCGGCTGAGCAGGGCGACGCGCAAGCTGCGATCGCGATACCAGCGGGCTACCCATTCCACCATCGGGGTCTTGCCGGTCCCACCCAGGGTCAGGTTGCCGACAGAGATCACGGGGATGCCGGCCCGATGCACGGTCTTCCAGCCGCGATCGAATGCCAGATTGCGAACCGCGACGGCCATCCCATAAGGGATCGCGGCGAGCCGGCGCGTGCCAGGCCGGCCCCCACCCCTTGCGACTCACCGCCGATCAAGCGTTTGAAGCCTTCCCGATCGAACCGGGCCATCTTCAGGCGCCCATGGCCCGGATGATGGCCTTGGCCATTTCGAGGGTCCCGACGGCGGACGGATCGTTGCGATCGGCCTTCATGTCGTAGGTGACGTCCTTCCCTTCGGCGATGACCTTGGCCACGCCGGCTTCGAGCCGCTTGGCCGCGTCGACCTCCCCCATGTGTTCGAGCATGAGGACGCCCGAGAGGATGAGGGCGGTCGGATTCATCTTGTACTGCCCCTTATATTTGGGGGCCGATCCGTGGGTCGCTTCGAAAACCGCCCCACCTTCGCCGATGTTCGCCCCGGGCGCGACGCCCAGGCCGCCGACGAGGCCGGCGCAGAGATCGGAGAGGATATCGCCGTACAGGTTCGGGAGGACCAGCACGTCGTAAAGCTCGGGCTTCTGGACGAGCTGCATGCACATGTTGTCGACGATGCGATCCTCGAACTCGATGTCCGGATACTTCTTGGCGACCTCGCGGCTCACCTCAAGGAAGAGGCCGTCGGAGTATTTGAGGATGTTCGCCTTGTGGACCGAGGTCACCTTCTTCCGCTTGTGCTTCCGCGCGTACTCGAAGGCGTACTTGACGATGCGCTCGGTCCCCGTGATCGAGATCGGCTTGATGGAGATGCCGGAATCGGGGCGAATCGTCTTGCCGTTCAGCTTCTTGATGTCGGCGATCAGCTCGGCCGTTTCGGGCTTGCCCTGCTCGAATTCGCAGCCGAGGTACAGGTCTTCGGTATTCTCCCGGACGATGACGAGATCGACGCCGCGCCCCGAGAAGAAGGTGCGAACTCCCTTGTACTCCTTGCAGGGGCGGACGCACGAATAAAGGTCGAGCGCCTGGCGGAGATAAACGTTGACGCTGCGGAACCCGGTGCCGACGGGCGTGGTGATCGGCGCCTTGAGCGCCACCTTGGTTCGACGGCACGACTCGATGACGCTGTCGGGCACGGGGGTGCCGAGCTTGGCCATGACGTCCACACCGGCTTCTTGAACATCCCAGTTGATCGGCACGCCGGTGGCGTCGATGCACATCCGGGCGGCCTCGGCGAGTTCGGGTCCAACACCGTCGCCGGTGATCAACGTCACATCATGAGCCATCGACTTAGATCTCCCCAAGAAATGGGTTACGTTGTGCGTCCGTCTTCCGGCGTCGCGGAGCCTGGATAGACCCGTTTCGATTCGAAAACGGCCGGGCTGGGTTGTCAGCGTCGCGCGGGCTGTTATCCTGGACAATTCAGGTTGGAGAATTGCCAAGCTAACCCGCCGACTCCGGGGCGTCAAGTCGCCGAGACGACGACATCTCCGCCACCATCCTCTTGTTTCGCGATCCAACAGGCATGATCACACCGCCGCTCCCCCCTCACCGTCTTGTTCAGCATTGGCAGGAACGGCACCCGTATCCGGTAAGCTTCATCCTGCACATGATCGGGATCCCGCCGACCATCCTGGGGGCCTTGCTCGTCCCCGTTTACCTTTGGCTCCGATCCTGGCCCATCTTCCTCCTGGCCGTT
>CALKTZ010000329.1 GCA_937997355.1 uncultured Planctomycetales bacterium
GGCGAAAGCCTATCTCCGGAAACGCAACATTCCCGAGTGACCGGGTCAACGAGCCAATCGCCCCGATAAAAATGGCCGCCGGGGATCAAGCCTCCATGGAAGCTTACCCCAGGCGGCCGTTCTGATTTGAGGGCCCCATCTCACTCCCATAAAGAGACAAAGCTCGAAATGGGAGTGGCTAGCTCTACGAGCCAGTTACTTCCCCCCCTTGGCCGCCTCTCCCGGCTTGACGATCTCCGGCTGTTTCTCGTTGATAAGAGACTTGCCGGCGAGGAGTGTGTCGACATCCTTGGTGAGGGTCTGGAGGACCTCGGGGTTGTACCCGACGTGCGCGGCCTGGACGATCCCCTTGCCGTCGAGGATCACCACGGTCGGCAGCCCTTCGATGGCGAAGGCCTCGCCGATCGCCTTGGTGGGATCGAGGGCGATGAGCGACTTGGTCTCGATCTTCCGCTCGGTAAGGGTCTTCTCGATGAGCTTGCGCAGCTCGAGCGGATCTTTGGATTCATCATCCTGGCTCAAGGCCACGATGATCACATCCTTCTTGGCCTTGGCGTAGTTCTCGGCCAGCTTCTGGATCTCCGGCATTTCCTTCATGCAGGGGGGGCACCAGGTCGCCCAGAAGTCGATGAGCACGACCTTGCCGGCGAGATCGGCCTTGGTCATGGTCTTGGTCTTTCCCGGGCCGTCCAGCACGGTCAGGGTGAAATCCGGGGCGGGCTTGCCGATCTTCTCGTTGACGGCATATTTCTCCTCGCCCCCTTCGCCCGGTCCTCCCTCCTGGAAGGAGTCGACCTTCGTGAAACCCTTGAGGGGGACGAACGCGAAGATCGAGTCCTTGGCGGGCTGGGTCGAGACGTTTCCGGCCGTCCATCCGAATTTATCGATCGTGATCTTCTGCCCGTCCTTGACGTTCTTCGCCAGGCTCTCGGCGTCGATGAGGACGTCGATCGAGCTGAGCAGCTTGGTCTTGGGGTCGACGACGATGCGGAAATCGGCACCATCGGGCTTATCGATCAGAATCGTGGAGTCCTTCCCATCGGCCAGTTTGAGGGCGCCCCCCAGCTTGCCGATCTCGGCGGCGGCGTCCTTGCCCGTCAGGAGATTGACGAGGATGAACATCGGGCCGGCCGACGGGCCGCCGAACAGGATCGAGCCCAGCGGACCCGCGCGGAAGACGTCGAAATCGATCACCTTGGGGGCTTCAGCCTCGACATACTTCTTGAGCGGGGCCACCGCGGTCGTGAAGGTCTTCCCATCGCTGATCACCTGAACGACGCCGGTGTCGACGTTCAGCTTGTTCGGCCGGGCGTAGGTCATCCGGAGAGTTTGGGCCTGCTTCTGGGCTCGGCCGTCGATGGTCAGTTCCAGGATGAACTGCCCTTCGTCGGAGTACGACGACAGCCCCTGATAGGCCTTGGCCACTTCGTTCAGGAGGGCCTGCGCGCGAGGATCGGAGACCGGCTCGGCAACGACGACGGCTTTAGAATTCGCGTCTTCCTTGGGGGTCTGGGCACGGGCGGGGGTGGCGACCAGGCCGACGATCGAGGTCACGACCAATGTCGAAGCAATCGCCGCGAACGATCGGCCGTTGAGAAAGGTTCGATGAAAAGGCATCAATGGTCCTTTGGGTAGGGCGAAAGGGGGGGGAAGGCTCAATCAGGAGGGATCTTGTGGAATCGGGCAGCAACGAATGCAGGCCCGTTGGATTCAGAGCTTTCGCGAACCGGTTAGCCCCTCGGATCAGGATTCGAGAGTCAAGAACATAGGCGAAATCGCCCCGTTTTTGAATCGGCAATTCTTCCCATCATAGCGGGGAACATGCGAAAAGGCCCTCAGAAGCCGGCAGAAGGGCCGAAATTTGGGTCGAGGGCGGTTCCCGCACCGCCGGATCGGTCAGCCCTCGGAGTGTTTTCCATTGATCCGAGTCGGGCTCGGGGCAGACTGCAACGGGAGCAAGTGCCCCATCTTGTCGCGCTTGGCGTCCATGTAGCGCCGTCGCTCGGCCACGTCGGGCGCGATGATCGGCACCTGGCCGACCACGTTCAGGTCGTAGCCGTAGTAGACGAAGGCATCGGTCTTCTTGGGATTATTGGTCAGGATCCGAACCTTGGTCAGGCCGAGGTCTTTCAGGATCTGGAGGCCGATCCCGTAGTCTCGGGTGTCGGCCCGGAAGCCGAGGACATTGTTGGCCTGGACGGTGTCGAGCCCCTTGTCCTGGAGGCTGTAGGCGCGGATCTTCTCGATCAGGCCGATCCCACGCCCTTCCTGGGGGAGATAGATCAACGCACCCACCCCTTCTTTGGCGATCGTGGCCAGGGCCATGTGGAGTTGATCGCCGCAGTCGCAGCGGAGTGATTCCAACAGGTCGCCGGTGAAGCAGGACGAATGGAGCCGGACCAAGGGCGCCTCGACCGACGAGAGATCCCCCATCACGAACGCGACCGGCTCATTCCCCGGCTCGTGCTGCACGCGATAGCCGTAAATCATCCCCTCGCCGTAATGGGTGGGGAGCTTGGCCTCGGCGACGCGAGTGACCAACTTTTCCCGCTGGCGGCGATAACGGATCAATCCTTCAATCGAGACGATCGGCAGGTTGTGCTCGCGGGCGATTTCGTGGAGTCGCGCCCGGCTGGCGACCCCGGTCCCATCCAGGATCTCGCAGATCACCCCGGCCGGGGCACAACCGGCGAGGCGAGCCAGGTCGACGGCCGCCTCGGTGTGCCCGGCCCGACGCAGCACCCCCCCTTCCTTGGCGATCAGGGGGAGCAAATGCCCCGGCCTCCGAAGATCACCAGGCTGGGTCGCCGGATCGACGAGTGCCCGAACCGTCCTGGCTCGCTCGCCGGCGCTCACTCCCGATCCGCAGCTTTTGTGATCGACCGTCACGGTGTACCCCGTGCGGAACGGGTCGGTGCTCGATTCCACCATCATCGACAACTGGAGCCGGGCCGCCGTCTCGGGCATCACCGGCATACAGACGAGCCCCCGACCATGCGTGATCATGAATTCGATCGACTCGGGGGTGACCTTCTCGGCCGCGGCCACGAAGTCTCCCTCATTCTCGCGGTCCTCGTCGTCGACCACGATGATGATTCGACCTTCTCGCAGCGCCAGGATCGCGTCATCGATTTTCGAAAGTTCTTGAGTCATCGTACCGTCCAATCCGAGTTTGCCGGACCTGCTCCGCCTTTCGGCAACCGCCTCGGCACGTATTATAGTACCCAACGGCTAGTCCCCCGGGCGAGAGGTTCGATCTTCCCCGCTCCGGCGCCGACCCTTCCTCGGGTATTCGCCACCGCGTGATCTCCCGGAGACCCCACACCCATGATTCGCCCGGCCTTGCTCCTGCCGATCCTCCT
>CALKTZ010000330.1 GCA_937997355.1 uncultured Planctomycetales bacterium
ACTTCCTGCGCGGCCGCGATCCCTACTTTTACGGACCGTACGCCTGGGCCTTTTATCCCCATGTCGTGGTGGGGCCGCTCACGCTGATCCTGGGCACGCTGCTCGTCAGCGACCGGTTTCGCATGCGGTTTCCGGACTGGCATCGCCGGCTGGGGCGGATTCAAGCGGCCCTGGTTCTCTTCGTGATCGTCCCCAGCGGCCTCTGGATGGCCTTCTATGCGGCGGCGGGGCCGATCGGCGGAATCGGCCTGGCGATGCTGGCCATCTCGACCGGAACGTGCGTCGCGATGGGTTGGAGATCGGCGGTGAAGCGACGATTCGCCGAGCACCGGCGATGGATGTGGCGGACTTATCTCCTGCTCTGCTCGGCCGTGGTGCTGCGACTGATCGGCGGATTGGCGACCGTCTCGGGCCTCGCGACGACCTGGATCGATCCGTGGGCAATCTGGATCAGTTGGTTAATCCCGATCTCCATTTACGAATGGATGGAACGCAGGAATGGAGGAGGGGGGATTCAACATTCGCCGGTTCAGCACCCCATTTCCTCACAACCGAATCCGCATCAAATCAATCGTAGAAGCTGAGGACATTATTGTCTTTCCCCGAGACGGTGATCATCGCCCGACGCTGATCGCTGGGGAGGGTTGCTTTCAGGAATTTGACAGATACGTCGCCGAAGAGCCCGTTCACGCCACCGGGATGATTGAGCTTCGACTTCAGGTCGATCCCCAGCACCACGGAGGAATCCGCGTCCCTCGGCGACATCCAGGGGACGGTGTGATCCTGATCCACCTCGATCACCATCAAGGTCTGGCCGAGGCCGTCGGTGAACTCGGAAAGCCGCCTGGATCTGTCCGGGGGGAAACTCGCGTCCGGTCCAACCACCGCCAGGTATGCGGTTTCCGTCTTGCGTGAGGAGGGGCAAAGATAAGCAGACACCACCTTTTTTTCAAACGCCTTTGCGTTAATCGGATCATCCCAGGGCTTCGACAGATCGAGCGATTGATACAACTCCTTTTGATCGAGGTAGGGGAGGAGGAGGGTCCGCCAACTGTGCAGCGGCTTGCCGGTCATGTCCCGGGTGAACACGGGGGGAAACGCACCGTGTTCGTACGAATAATTCCGGAGGGCCAGGCCGATCTGTTTGAGATTGTTGGTACATTGAATGCGTCTCGCGGCCTCGCTGGCACTTCGAGTAGCCGGCAGGAGCATCGCGATCAGGATGAGCACCACCCCGATCACCACAAGCCATGGCATCAGATAAGACCAGATCGACCGCCCCGGCCTTCGAGGCTTCTCAAAATAATCCGAGATTCCATCATCACAAGGGATGGACATCGGCCTGCTCCTCGATTCTGGGGCCAATCGATGATCTCTCTGCCTGAAGCGACGCGAGTCTCTACGACAATTGTAGAAACATGCGCCGCATCAGGCAAATGGGAGAAGCAAGAAGCCTCACAATTCCATCATCTCGGCATCAGCCGATCGATTTGAGCGTGACGATGAAGACGAGGGTCGAGTTGGCCGGGATGGAGCCGTTGGCCACGTTCCCGTATCCCTGAGATGGCGGGATCTGGATCAGCCTCGACTCGCCCGCCTGCATCCCGACGATCCCCGCATCGAAACCGGGGATTACCTGCCCGGTGCCCAGCGTGAAGCTGAAGGGCGATCCGCCATGGCTGAGCGAGTTGTCGAACATCGTGCCGTTCTTGGCCAGGTATCCCGTGTAAAGAATATTGGCCTTCTGGCCTGTTTGAATCGCCGGACCAGAACCCTGGGCGATGGTCGCGATCTGCACGCCGTTGGCGATCGTCGTGTAATTGGGCTGCGCGACGTTGAAATTCTTGGTCACGCTGCTCTTCTGGAACGGGCCGCTGGGGATGTACTTGGCGGTGATCGAATACTTGCCGAAGAAGGAAGCGTTGCCGCCGGGCTGGGGGGTCAGCGTGTAGCTGGCCGTGCTGTACGCATACTTGCCGCTGGTCGACGACGGCGAAAGCGTGAGGGTCTGGATCACCTTGCCGTGATCGACCAGGTTGACGGTCCCCTGCGGCGCACCCTTGGCCGCGGCGCCCCTCACCATCACGTTGAAGGTGGTCGGCTGCCCGAGGGTCCCGCTGACCACGGTCAGGGCGGTCTTCGTGGGGACCCGCTGCGCCGATCTCGCCGCCGCCGAAACTTCCGCCGCCGGATGGGCGACCGAGGCCGCGGAGAGCGCAATTCGTCCTTCGAGATTCTCGTTGAGGAAGGAATCCGCCGGGGAGAACCGTTGACGTCGCCTGTTCATGAAATGGGCCCTGCGAAACAAACCAGAATCCGTCAAGTCTGTCGGAAGCCGAATGTCGCGGAGCCCGGGTGAAATGCGCCGATGCGGAGTATACAAATCTGAAGAGAAGCGAAAACCGCAATTTCCGGCGCGGGGCAGCGGGGAGAATTCGGGAAAGCTGGGCGAACTTCCCGAAGAAAAAATGCCAATCCGCCTCAATGGGCGGCGTGGTCGCCGGGCTTCACGTTCTTGGTGAACTTGTCGTTCCCGTAGTGGTGAGGCTTGAACTCGCCGACCGTGGAAACGTCGCTCTCGGCGGGGATCTTGTCTTCCAGGCCGACCGCCCAGTAGCTTGCATTCACGAGCAACCGGCGCGTCCCGGCGCCGGCGAGATCCCCGGCGGCCCCCATGGTGGTTGTGAAGATCCGGGCGGGTTTCCCGGCCTTGCCGGTGAAGGTCTTGATCCAGGCGACCGGCATCATGGGGTCGTTCTTCTTCCCGGCCACCGGCTTGCCGTTCGGGGTCATGTCGTCGATCACCTGTCCCAGAACGAGCGGTTTGCTATCGCCGGGCAGGGGGAGCCGGACGCCGTAAACGTCGGTCGTGCCCCAGATGTCGCCGTCCTTGATCCCCCGGAGGATCGGATGGTTCTCCATGCCGGGGGCGATGAGTCCGCGCGTCCCTTCCTTGTTGTGATGGCCGTGGTGGCTGATCCAGGTTTCGCCCAGCACCTGCCGGCCGAACCCGCCGTCCCAGTTCGCCGCCTTGCTGTTGAACGAGTAGTGGGAATACGCCTTGCTCCCCTTCATGCTGAACGCATGCGTGGCCGTCCTCATGCCGATTACCGGGCGCCCCGACTCGACATAGTCGACGATCTCCTTCATCTGATCGTCGGGCAGGTTGCGGAACCGGGTTGCGATGATCATGAGGTCGGCCTTGCGCAAGGCTTCGAGCCCCGGGATGTTGTCCTGGCGGTTGGGGTCGATCGTGCCGTCGGGGGCCACGGCGAACAGGACGGTGCAATTGAAGCCGTGATGCCTGGCCAGGATCTTGCCCAGTTGGGGCAGGGCCTCCTCCGAGCGGTATTCCTCGTCGCCGCTGATGAGGACGATGTTCTTCCCGGCGCCCGGGCCGCTTTCTCCCTTGTAGACGACCCAGGGATCATCGGCGAAGGATTGGGGAGCGAGCAGACACGCGAGGGCCAGGGAGGCGAGGAGGCGAGGGATTCGAGCGAGTTGCATCACGAAAAGACTCCGATCAATCTCAAGGGAGGAGCACCCTATTCCATTCGGCCGCGATCCGATCCATTATCGTGGTAATACCGACCAACGCAATGCCGGTGGTCTCCAGGGACGTTCCCCAAAATCTGCCGCCTGGATGCGGAAGGAACCGAGAGGTCGTGCCTCGGATGCGCCAGACGTATGCTATATTCTCGATAGGCCCACTCATGCGGAAGCGTTCGTTGTGCGCGCCGAACCGATTCAGATTCTCGGAGATAATGAAGTTTCGAGGCCGGCACGAAGTGGAGCGATGAATCTACCTCCGATTTGCCCGAACGAACCCAATTTCGCCGCCGAGCATGGCCTTTTCTGCGAAACGAACCCAATTCCCGAGATCGTTAGGATGGCCTGACCTGGTCACCGTCCTGCAACCAAGAAGGCTCCGCATGCTCACGAACCCGATCAACCGTCGCGAATTCGTTGCCCAGTCGTCCCTGGCCATCGCCACGGTCGCCGGGGTGGAGTCGCTGCTCGCCGACGTCGAACGGTCCACCGGAACGCGGCAGGCGACCGGCGTGCGGGCCGGGGAAATCACCGATACGTCGGCGATCGTTCGCGTGAGGCTCACCGCGAATGAGACTCGGAATAACCAGGGCCTGCTGATCCCCGGACGCGCCAACGGCAAGAAGCCCGAGCAGCTCGCGAAGGTGACCGTCCCGGTGGAGGAGCTTGAGGGAGCCTGCCCGGGGGCCGCCGGTCGGGTACGGGTTCGCTACGGTACGACGGAAAATCTGGAGAACGCCCGGTCCACCGATTGGGCCGATGTCTCCGAAAAGACCGATTTCAGCCATCAATTCCATCTGAAGGACCTGAAACCTTCGACGACCTATTACTACGCGAGCGAGACGAGCGGCCCCGGCGGCAAGCCGGAGCACGCGCCGCGGTTCGGCCGATTCGAAACGGCCCCCGCGCCCGGCGACGTTCAGGATGTCCGGTTCTGCGTGATGACCTGCCAGGGCTATCCCGATCGGGGGCATCCCGACGGCCACGGCGTCTATCCCTCGATGCAGGCGGTCAGGCCGCGGTTCGCCTGCCTCACCGGAGACCTGGTCTACTACGACAACGACGAGCCGAGGGCGATCAACGAACGCCTCGCGCGTTATCATTGGGAGCGAATGTTCAGCCTGCCGCGTTTACTCGACTTCACGCAGGGCGTCGGCACCTACTGGCTCAAGGACGACCACGACACCCTCAACGACTCCTGGCCGGGGATGTCGATGGGGTCATTCCGCTTCGCCGCCGGGCAGGCCATCTTCCGTCAACAGGCGCCGATCCCCGACGGCCCAAGCTATCGGACCGTCCGCTGGGGGCGCGACCTCCAGATCTGGTTCACCGACGGGCGGGATTTTCGGTCGCCCAACGACATCCCCGACGGCCCGGAGAAGACCATCTGGGGCGCCGAGCAAAAGGACTGGTTCAAGAGAACGGTGGCCGAGAGCGATGCGACGTGGAAGGTTCTGGTATCGCCGACGCCGCTCGTGGGACCGGATCGATCCCGGAAGCACGACAATCATGCGAACCAGGGATTCCGCCATGAAGGGGACGAGATTCGCGGCTGGTTATCGAAAAACGTCCCGGACAACTTCTTCGTGATCTGCGGCGATCGTCACTGGCAGTATCACTCGGTCCATCCCCAGACGGGCCTTCACGAGTTCAGCGTCGGGGCCGCCAGCGACGAGCATGCCGGAGGAACCCCGGGGGAAGATCCCGCCTTTCACAAATTCCATCGCGTCAAGGGGGGGTTCCTGGCGGTGGATGTCTCCCGGCGGGAGAAGCTCGCGAAAATCGCCTTCGAGCTTCGGAGCGTGGATGGGGAGGTCGTCTACGAGTGGAACCGGACCCGCGAACTCGGCTGAGCTTCAATCCGCTCGCTTCTGGCGGATCAGCGACTTGCGAAGCTCGTCCGACCATCGCGGGAAGGTCTCCAGCTGGAGGCCGAACTGGTCGAGGGCTCGGCCCACCGTCTGGTCGACCACCTCGTCCAGCGTGGTGGGCCTCGTGTAGAAGGCCGGGACCGGGGGGAAGATGATCCCGCCGGCCTCCGTGATCGTCACCAGGTTCCGCAGATGGATCAGGCTCAGAGGAGTTTCACGGACCATCAAAACCAGTTTTCGACGCTCCTTCAAGACCACGTCGGCGGCCCGGGTGAGGAGGGTCGACGTCACCCCGGTGGCGATCTCGGCGACGGAGCGCATCGAGGCCGGGGCGATCAGCATCCCCAAGGTTTTGAACGACCCCGAGGCGATCGGGGCCGCCACGTCCATGATCCCGTAGGCGTGATCGGCCATCGCGGCGAGGTCGTCCTTGGCGAGATCCGTCTCGTATTCCCTCGTCAGCTCCGCGGCGCGGCTGACGACCAGATGGGTCTCGATGCCGATCGAGCGCAGCATCTCGAGCGCCCTCACGGCGTAAACAATTCCGGTGGCCCCCGTGACACCGACGATGAGTCGCGCCTTTTCTGATTCGCTCATAGTTCGAGAACTTCCCGATTCCGGAAGGGTCTCCCCCTCCGACGAGGCATTGTCGATGATGTTAGTCGGGCGGAATTGCCGCCATTCAATCACCGAGACCATACGGAACCGTGTTGGGTTGTCTTACCGGCCTGGCCGACGGAGAAATCACCGTGATTGACCTCTTCACCTTACCCTCGACACTCCGCCGGCTCCATCTCGGATTCGCCGCGTTCGTGCTCGCCCCCCTGCTGCTCGCGCCCCACGCCACGGCGGCCGACCGGCCCAATATCCTCTGGCTCACGAGCGAGGACCACGGCCCGCACCTGGGCTGCTACGGAGACTCCTACGCCTCCACCCCCAATGTCGACCGGCTCGCGGCCAGGGGGATGATCTACACCCACGCCTGGTCGAACGCACCGGTCTGCGCCCCGGCACGAAGCACGCTGATTTCGGGGATGTATCCGACGAGCCTCGGTGCCGAGCACATGCGCAGCATGGTCCCCATGCCGAAGGGCACGGCGATGTATCCGCAGCTTCTGCGCCAGGCGGGGTACTATTGCACCAACAACAATAAGGAAGACTACAATCTCGCGAAACCCGCGGAGGTTTGGGACGATTCGTCCGGCAAGGCGCACTGGAGAAACCGCAAGCCGGGCCAGCCCTTCTTCGCGATCTTCAACTCGACCAGGAGCCACGAAAGCCAGATCCGAGGCCGGAAGCAACGGCAACTTCACGACCCGGCCAAGGTCCGAATTCCCGCGTACCATCCCGACACCCCCGAGACCCGGCAGGATTGGGCGCGATACCACGATGGCGTGAGCGCCGTCGACGCCGACGCGGGCGAACGCCTGGCGGAACTCGCCGCCGACCGCCTCGAAGACGAGACCATCATCTTCTACTTCGCCGACCACGGTTCGGGCATGCCGCGGAGCAAGCGATGGCCGTCCGACTCCGGGTTGCATGTCCCCTTGATCGTGCATATCCCGGAGAAGTTCAAGCATCTCCGACCGCCCGACTACCAGGCCGGGGGTCGCTCCGACCGACTCGTGAGCTTCGTCGACTTCGCCCCGACCCTGCTCAGCCTCGCCGGGATTCAGCCCCCACCTTCGATGCAAGGCCACGCGTTCCTCGGCCAATTCCAGGAACCGCCGCAACAATACGCCTTCGGCTTCCGAGGCCGGATGGACGAACGCTACGACCTCGTCCGCAGCGCGACCGACGGCCGCTTCGTCTACATTCGCAACTACATGCCCCATCGGATCTACGGCCAGCACGTCGACACCATGTTCCAAACCCCCACGACGCGAGTCTGGAAGGAACTGCACGACGCCGGCAAGTTGACGCCGGAACAGGACGTCTTCTGGCAGACCAAACCCCCCGAGGAACTCTACGACCTCCAGGCCGATCGGGATGAGGTCCACAATCTGGCGACGCTCCCGGAACATCAGGCGACCCTCACGAGGCTCCGCCAGGCCCTCCGCTCGCATCTTGTCGGCATTCGCGATGTTGGCTTCCTCCCCGAAGGAGAGCTTCATACTCGATCTCGTGGTTCTTCCCCTTATGACATGGGACACGACGACCGGCTCTATCCGTTCGCGCACGTCTTCGAGACGGCCAACCTGGCCTCGAACCTCCAGCCCGACGCCATCCCCAAACTGAAAGCGGCCCTCCGCGATGCCGATTCCGCCGTGCGCTACTGGGCCGCGCTCGGGCTGTTGATGCGTGAGAAGGATGGCGTCCAGGCCGCGAACGTTGAACTCGCGAATGCGCTCGGAGATCCATCACCTTACGTGCGGATCGCCGCGGCCGAGGCGATCGGCCGATACGGAGAACCCGGCGAGGAAGACTCTCGGGCCCTGAAAACCCTCATCGCGTGCGCCGACTGGAGTCGGAACGATCTCTTCATCGTGATGGCGGCCCTCAACGCGATCGACGAACTTGGCGACCGCGCGGCTCCGCTTCGGCAATCCCTCCACACCTTGCCGACCGAGGGTCCGATGCCGGATGCTCGACACAAGAATTACGTGCCTCGCCTCCTGGAGCACCTCAAGAAGAAGTTCCCCTGACGATCGGCCGACATTCGTCTCCGTGATCCAGAGCGGCTTGCACCTGGATCGCGCGGGCCGTGTTTCGTTCGGCGCGGGTCTCCCGACCCCGCCGGAACCGCCGACCGAAGGTCTCCCAACCTTCTCAATGGCGCGGGCTCGCGGAAAAGAGGACAGGCACGGCGCTCCGCTTCGAGCCAGTCCCCATTTCCGCTCAGGCCCGGTGAATACCCGCGCAATCCGAGTGTGAGCCGCTCTACATCATGCGGTCGATTCCTCCGCTCCGATGCCTCGATCAATCCACATAAATAAACTCATTCAAGTTCAGCAGCGCGAGGCAATAGGCCGTGAAGGTCGCGCCGTCGGCGGCCAGAAAGGAATGCGCCAGGGTCCGTTCGGTTTGATCCGGAGGGCGTCCGAAGGCGAGGAGGTACGCGCGGTGTACCATCGAGCCGATCTCCGGGCCCGCCTCGCGGCGAACCCGGTCGGCCAGGGTCTGGGCCGCGCCCGTCGAGAGTTGTCCGTTCAGGAGGCTGAGGGCCTGGGGAGCGATCGTGGTGACGGCCCGGCGCGCGCAGCTTGCATTCGTGTCGGGGCGATCGAACGACTCGAAGAAGGGATAGCGCAGGTTCCTCCGGACGAATACATAGAGGCTGCGCCGATCCTGTTCCTCGGGTTTGGGGGAAACGGGCCAGACGGCCCCCTTGCTTGATAGCTTCGCCAGTTCGGAGGGGAGGGCGGGGAAGATGCCGGGCCCCCCCTGGGCCGGATTCAGGCGGCCGGAAACCGCGAGCAAGGCGTCGCGGATCGCCTCGCCATCCAGGCGACGGCGATTCTGCCGCGAGAGCAGGCGATTGTCCGGATCATTGGCCAGGGACTCGCGCGACGCCTTCCCGGATGCCTGGCGATAGGTCGCGCTGGTGACGATCAGCCGATGGATGGCCTTCATGCTCCAGCCCTGCCGGATGAACTCCAGCGCCAGCCAGTCGAGCAATTCGGGAAGGCTCGGCTCGTCCCCCATCGTGCCGAAATCGCTCGGGGTCTCGACGAGTCCCCGGCCGAAGTGCTGCTGCCAGAGTCGATTGACCATCACGCGAGACGTGAGGGGATGCCCGGGATTGGTCAGCCATTCCGCGAGGGCCTTGCGCCGACCCGATGATCCGGGGGCGGGGCTCATCGCCGGCTTGTTGGATGCGAGGACGGCGGGGAAGGCGGGCTCGACGATCGGCCCTCGCGCGTTGAACTCGCCTCGCTTGAGGAAATAGGTCGGCGGGGCCTGTTCGCGGGACTCTTCGAGCACGCGAGCGGTGTGCCCGGATTTGGGGGAAGGACCATCGCTTCGATGGCCGTCCGAAGGGATGGGGAAATCATCACGAAATTGCGAGGGGGTGAAGAAAGCCTGGAGGCGGTAGAAGTCGACCTGGCGGATCGGATCGAACTTGTGGTCGTGACATCTGGCGCAGCCGATCGTCAAGCCCAGGAAGACCAGGCCGGTCGTTTCCGTGATGTCGTTGAGTGCATTCTGCCTGCGCAAGCCCTGGTCGTTCAGGTCGACCATGTCGGGGTAGCATCGGTTCAACCCGGTCGCGATGTGTGCGCCGGGATCTCCCGGGGCGAGTTCGTCGCCTGCGAGTTGGAGTCCGACGAACCGGTCGTAGGGGAGGTCGCGATTCAGGCTCTCCACGACCCAATCTCGATAGCGCCAGGCGTTGGGCCTGGCCTGGTCGAACTCGAAGCCGTCGGTATCCGCGTAGCGCGCCAGGTCGAGCCAATGCTGTGCGGAACGGACGCCATACTGGGGGTTCGCCAGCAGCCGATCGACCACCTTCTCGTAGGCAGCGGGGTCGGGATCGCCGAGAAACGCCTCGACTTCATCGGGCGTCGGCGGCAGGCCGGTCAGGTCGAAACTCAACCGTCGCAGCAGGGTCGAGCGGGTTGCTTCGGGCGATGGTGCAAGATTGTTCGCCTTCAAGGCGGCGGCGATGAAAACATCGATCGGGTTGCGGCACCAGGTTCGATCGCCGAGGTCGTTCGGCGGCCGGACCGGCCGGGGAGGTTGGAACGCCCAGTGCGCGCGTTCCTCGGCCGTGATGGGCTTCTCCGGGACCTTCGCATCGTCGCCCACCACAGGAGACGCAACCCCGAGAAGCCCGGCTGCGATCGCGACCGAGAAAGCCGTTGCGAGCCGCATCCTCATGCACCCTCTTCGAGCCATCATTCAAGAGATCATCGATCGGATCACCTTCCCGGCGGTATCCGTCAGCCGTTCGTCTCGGCCATTGATGGAGAACGTCAAACGGGTATGGTCAACTCCCAGGAGATGCAGGATCGTGGCGTGCAGGTCGTGGACGTGGACCCGGTCCACCTCCGCCCGCAGGCCGACGGCGTCGGTCGCCCCGTGTACCGTCCCCGCCTTGATCCCCGCGCCGGCCATCCAGACGGTGAATCCATGCGGATTGTGGTCTCTCCCTCGGCCGCTTTCCGACATCGGCATCCGGCCGAATTCTCCCCCCCAGATCACCAGGGTTTCGTCGAGCAGGCCGCGCCGCTTCAGGTCTTTCAAAAGCCCTGCAACCGGCTTGTCGGTCTTCGCACACATCCGGGAATGATTCAGCTCCACGTCGTCGTGAGCGTCCCACCCGTTGACGTCGCCGGAGTAGAGCTGGACGAATCGGACCCCTCTCTCGACGAGCCGCCTCGCCAGCAGGCAGCGGGCGCCGAATTCCGCCGTCTCCTTCCGGTCGAGCCCATAGAGCCGCTTCGTTTCGGCGGTCTCGTTGTTCAGCTCGACCGCCTCGGGCGCGGCCGATTGCATCCGATAGGCCAGCTCGTAGGTCTGGATTCGGGCGTTCAACTCCTCGTCGTCATCGCGGGATTCCAGGTGATGGGAATTGAGCTTGCCGATCAGGTCGAGCATCCGGCGCTGGGATCTCTCGGTCATCTCCGGCGGGGGAGCCAGATCGAGGATCGGGTGCATCCCCGAACGGACGACCGTCCCCTGATGGGTCGCGGGGAGGAAGCCGGCGCCGTAGGCAGGGGGGCCTCCCTTGATGCCCCCCGCCGGATCGGGCAACACGACGAACGCGGGGAGGTCGCGATTCTCGGTCCCCAGCCCATAGCCGACCCAACTCCCCAGGCTCGGCTTGCCCATGAGGATCGAGCCGGTGTTCATCTGATAGACGGCCTGGGGATGATTGACGCTATCCGCCCAGCACGACCGGATCACCGCCAGGTCGTCGGCACACTCGGCGATGTGCGGCAGGAAGTCCGAGATCGGAATCCCGCTCCGGCCATGACGGCGGAAGGTTCGCCTGGTCCCGAGCAGGGGGTTCGCCGCGACCTTGCGTCGGGTGGCGACGGGGCCGAAGCTCGCGGGCAAGGGCTGCCCCGCGAGCCGCTGAAGGTCGGGCTTGGGATCGAAAGTTTCCAGATGGCTCGGGCCGCCGTGCATGAACAGGTAGATCACGCGGGTCGCCCTGGCCGGGAAATGAAGTCCAGACCGAGGGGCTGGATGAGAACCACCTTCGGCCCGCGCCGCGTCAGTTCCGAGGAGCCAGTTCGCGGCAATCGCCGCGAATCCGCCGCCGGCCTGGCCGAGAAATTCCCGACGGCTGGAATGGGGTGTATCGGACCACGGATGTCCCAACGGACGCGGCATGTCGGCGTCTCCCTGGCGTTGGCGAGCAGTCCCGAAGAGTTTGAAGCTTTCCTAAGTTTAACATCTGTCAAGCCAACGGCCCATCGCGACTCCGAGAAAGGGGTGCCCCACTCGATCCTGGCCTCGAAGCTCCCCTCCGGGGACAGTCCCATTTTCCACGATCGGCAAGACCGCCCGGTCATCGCCCCATGACGTGGAAAATTGGGACAGTCCCCTACAGCTCGCCAAGATCGGGTA
>CALKTZ010000331.1 GCA_937997355.1 uncultured Planctomycetales bacterium
CGCGAACCGACCGAAACCCTCCGCGCCTGGGAATGCTGGAAGTTGTGAGCCAGACTCTCCCTTTTCAGCGTATGAACAGGCCGGCACGAGGAACAGCAGACCGATGGTGAAAGCGGCCAGTCCCAGCGTGACGAGTCGACGAATCTTGATCATGGTGTAATTTTATCCATTTAATTTCATAAATCGATCGCAACAAAACGAAAATAGGCCGGACACCGACGATTGGGTTCGTAGCAAGATCCTTCGCAAGTATCAAAGGTAACGAAACTCAGAGCGCAATGGCAACGAATCATGCTTATATGGGTTGTCTTGGCTTCGATCGCGGTGGTCCAAACCGTTTGTATTGTATTACGTCCTGTTAAATATTGAGTGAACTTCGCTTTATTAAAGACTAAATGATTGACCGTCTTGATCAGCAACTGTAATATCGCCCCCGACAACAAATCTTGTGTTGTCGATTCAGATCGATTCGCGGTTTCCACGAACGAGGAGTGAAACTTAGCCGACTGGCTGAGCATAGGGCTGGTGCGCCTATTTATGACCGTGCTTCGATTTGAATTTGGGCGTGAATTCTCTCCCCTGAGATTTGCTTACTAGGAGTCGAATATGAGCATGCTCACACGGTTCCGTGGCAATCGGACACGAATCTCGATCTCTTCGACGCGTCCCGCGCGAGGTATTCGCACGAATCGCAGGTTCCAGCCCTCGTGTCAGGGCTCCAAAGATTACCTTTTGGAGCAGCGCGCGACCCCCGGCACCTTCTACTTTGGGACTGGCGATGTCTCGAGCGGTAACATCGCCGCGTGGACCGATTTCGGCAACACGAATTATAATGATACCCAGTCTGGCATCCCTTATGGGGGGACCTCGAACCAGACCCACTCGCGGACCTTTTATGACCAGCCCAGCACGGGGAAATCGATTACCTGCGAGGCTACGTGGGACGTGCTGAGCTCGGTGACAATCCCCAAATCGGGAACCGCCCCGCTCCTGGGGATTGTCATCATCGGAGAATTCGCCAATACAGACAAGGTTTCCACGACCGCGACTTCAGCCAGCCCGGCGACGATCGATGATTCCAAGGCGCTGACCACCGGGGGCTCCTCGGGAAGCTTCACGACCCACGTCTCGGCCAGTACGATCACCGTCGATTTCTCGTATTCGGCAACCGGCGCGAATGCGGGATTTAACATGGAATATTTTGCCGGTGTGACAGTCTCCTCGGGAGATTACACGGTGAAGGTCGAGCTCAATAGCCCTGGTCGCGGTGGGGGGACACCGGGTGCCTATATGCCCACGACCCTGACCGTGAAGTTGCTTTATGATGATGGTGATGACATCACCACCACCGTCCTCCAGTCCGAGTCAACTCCGGGAGGCACCGCCCAGGGGTTCACCATCACCCCGGTCACGATCCCCGCGGCCTCCACCATGTCGGTCACCTATGGGGGATCCCTTACGACCAATCCTCGCGGCGAGTTTTCGAGCTCCTCAACCCTGTCCGAGTGCCGTCAGGATGCTGGGATGGATTATAGCGTGCTCATCACGCCCAATTGATTCGCGGCGGACAACACCGCTCACAGATGACAGATCCATGCAAAAAGCCCGGCCGCCGGCAGAACTGCCGGCGGCCGGGCTGTCGTCATTAGACACGTCTCAGGTTTGAACGGATCGGCTCAAGCTTCGATCAATACTGGTCGGCACTGATGACCTCGCCGCCGGCCTTGGTTGAGATGGCTTGCCAAACGCCCAACTGATTCCCGGGCTGGAGCCGCAGGATGTTATTGGTATCCGGCGCGAATCCGAACGGCAGGCCAGTCGCGGTATCGTAGGGCATCGAGTTGATCGTGTCCTTGATGAATTTTACCGAGCCATCGCAGAAGGCAAAGTTGCCACCACCGGGGTGGAAGCTTGAGAAGGCCTGGTACATAACTCCCACATTAATACCCTGATATCCGGCGTTATAATCCGGGTTGTTGAGCTTCTTTTGAGGATTCAGTGGGTAAAGGGTGATGCCCAGGGTGTCGGCATTGTTGCCCGAGGTCCACCACTGCCAATCCCATCGGCCCGGAGGAAGCTTGCCGAAGGCGCTCTCGCCGAGGAGCATCGTGTTGCTGGTGCCGTCGCTGATCGCCCCGATCGACGTGGAGCTATACAAATGAATGACCCCGGTGGCCGCAGCCTTCTGGGCACCAAACACCGCACAATTCGGGCTTGAGTTTCGGGCCACGGCGTAGAACGCACCGGCGTTCCCCTTGTAGCTGTGATATCGCATATCGTACTGCACGCCGTATGACGAACGGAAGCTGCCGTCGGGCAGAGCGGCCGCCGCGTCGCTCGGGCACCAGATTGAGCTTATACCCGTCTGTGTGACCGTGGAATTCTGTGGGCCCTGGTAAGGCACGGAGAAGTTCCAGGCGTTGGCCACGGGACTTTGTTCGAAGAACGACAGCATGGCGATGTAATAGCTCGATTGGTGGTTCCCCGCGCAGGGGTTATTGATTTCTTCGATCTGGCTCTTGAAGCCTCCGGAGGGGAAGCAGAGGTTCGCGTCGACGTAGTTGTGCATCGCCAGCCCGAGCTGCTTGAGATTGTTGGTGCATTGGATGCGACGGGCGGCCTCACGAGCCGATTGCACCGCGGGCAAGAGCAGGGCGATGAGGACGGCGATGATGGCGATCACGACGAGGAGTTCGATCAGCGTGAAGCCCCGGCGGGGCGATATTGATTTGGACATGAACAATGCTCCGAAAAGAAGAAGATAAGGGGGAAACGGAATCACGAGATATCGGATGCGAAGAGCATCCATGTAAAAATTGGGCGAACCTTCGATGGAATCCTAGGTCAGGCCGCCGAATTTGGGCTCACTTACTTGCGCTTGGACTTGATGGGCTTGCTCGGCTTGGTAGGGGCGCCGTATGGGTTCTCGATGTCCTGTTGCAGTTCGTCCTTGGGTTTCTTCGAATCAATGACGGGTAGCTCTTTTTCGCCGCCGCAACCAGGTAGGGCGATTAACCCTCCGGCAAGCGATGGTACCATGAACGAAAGGATCGCAACACGGCGGGTGATGTTCGTCTCGGTCATCGAAGGTTCGGTCTCTCAATGTCGTGGGCAGTAGGATGCCATTCGGGAGCAGACGTTGGACGCTATTGGGCTGTCCGACTGCAAGGAGTCGGTTGAAAACGATCAATCGATTATTTTCGATCTCTAAACATTGAGGTCTTCCCCTTTGAAGCAAGGGAGGAGGCGAGCCCGTTTCGATGAAGGCTTCAGTACCGTCATCGTCTTTCCATCTTGCGTAGTCACCTCCATCTTTTCGAGGACGGGTAGCACATAGATCAAGAGCAGGAGCTCGCCCACCGGCTTGATCTTGACGCGCTCGCGATACGCGTTGCCATCCTCGTCCTTGTAGGCGACGACAACTTCAAATTCCCCGGGAATCTGTAGTGGACTACCAATCTGTTTCTTCGGTTCGAGGCGAGGGAGGGTTATTTTCCCGCCCGGATATTCGAAGGTCAAATCGATCATCGCCGAAGGAGTCTCGTTGATCAGGGAGAAATAGACTCCCGGTTTCTCCTGGAAGGCAGGACCGAATGACTTGTAGAGTAATCCCACCAACAGCAGGAGATTGAGGAGTGTCACCA
>CALKTZ010000332.1 GCA_937997355.1 uncultured Planctomycetales bacterium
GGGACGAGTCTGAAATCATCGAGGCGGATCGCGAAGCCGCCGAGAGGGAAAGGGGAAGAGGATCTGCAATGGCCGACCCGCACCCATGGCTGAACTTTCTGGGAATCGTCGTCGTGGCCAGCCCGTTCGCGGCCACGATCATCCTGGGGATCTCCTCGCTGCTGGACCGGAAGCTCTCGGAGGAGGCGACCACCCGGCTCGTGTACGCGACGATCGTCGCGGGATTGCTGGCCTCGGTGGGCATCCTGCTGTCGATGCTCGTCACCGGGACGCGGTACATCGCGATCGACCTGGGGAACTGGGTGGCGATCCCCCACTATTATCACTTCTCGGTGAAGTTCGCCTTCGACCGGCTCTCGGTGCCGTTCGCGATCCTTTCCTATGTGCTCTCGGGGACGATCGGCACCTTCGCCACGAAGTACATGCACCGCGAGCCGGGGTTCAACCGGTTCTTCGTCCTGTACGCGGTCTTCCTGCTGGGGATGGTGATCGCGGCATTGGCGGGGACGATCGAGACGCTCTTCACCGGCTGGGAACTGGTGGGGCTCTCCTCGGCCTTGCTGGTGGCCTTCTTTCAGGAGCGGTCGGCCCCGGCGCGGAACGGGCTCTGGGTGTGGGTCGTCTACCGGATTTCCGACGCCGCGCTCCTGCTCGCGGCGGTGGCGATGCACCACCTGACCGGCGAGGGGGATTTCGACGTCCTGCTCGGGGCGGGGACCTGGCCCTTCGAGCACTCGCTGGTCTCGCACTGGGATGCCTTCGTGGTGGGGGGGCTGCTGCTGGTGGCGGCGATGGGGAAGTCGGCCCTGGTGCCATTCTCCGGATGGCTCCCCCGCGCGATGGAAGGGCCGACCCCGTCGAGCGCCGTCTTCTACGGGGCGCTCTCGGTCCATCTCGGGGCCTTCCTGCTGCTGCGCGTCAGTCCCCTGATCGAGCGATCATTGCCGCTGTGCATCCTGGTCGTGGCGATCGGGCTGCTCACGGCCGTCTTCGCCTACCTGGCGGGGAGCGTGCAGACCGACATCAAGTCCGCGCTCACGTTCGCCTCGCTCTCGCAGGTCGGGATCATCGTGGCGGAGGTCGGCCTGGGCTTGCGCTATATCGCCCTGATCCACCTGATCGGCCATGCCTGCCTGCGGACCCTGCAATTCGTGAGGGTGCCGAGCCTGCTCCAGGATTACCGGACCCTCGAGAACGCCATCGGGCACAATCTGCCGCGGGCGGGGGCGCCGGGGCCATTGGCCTCGAATTCGAACTATGCCCGGGTCTACCGCTTCGGCCTGGAGCGCGGCTACCTCGATGCGTTGCTGCTGGAATATGTTGTCTACCCGTATGTCCGGGCCTTGCGCCGGTGCGACGCCCTGGAGCGTCGGTGGACCGATTTCCTCGCCGGAGAGGCGTCGCGCGAGTCGGACCAGGTGAAGCCCCATTTCGGAACGATTGAAGAATTCTCATGAATGTATCACTGCTCCCCTGGGTCGAGCTGGCGATCGCGATCGGCCTGGTGGGCTCCCCGTCAGCCTGCAGCGCGACCCGAACCGGGCGTATCGCTGGGGCCTCGCTTTCATGGGGGCGTCGTTCCTCTGCACGTTCCTGGCATGGCTCGACTTCTACCTGGGGGTCCCCCCGGACGCGGCCCCTCGGTTCAGCATCCAGCCACGCTGGTTCGGCCGGCAGGTGTTCGCGCTCGACGAGCTGAGCGCCCCGCTGGTCCCCGCGATCGCGCTGATCCACTTCCTGGCGGCGATGGCCACCGCGAGGACCCACATGCGCAGGTTCTCGTTCTCGTGGTCGCTGGCCGCCGAGGCGATCCGCCTGGCGACCTTCAGCTGCCGGGACCCCTGGACCCTGATCGGCCTCCTCTCGATTTCCACGATCCCCCCGTACATCGAGCTGCTGAACCGGGGGCGCCCCACGAGGGTCTACGCGCTGCACATGGGGCTCTTCGTCGCATTGCTCGTGCTGGGCTGGTCGGCCGTCGAGCTGGGGGGGCATCCCCCGTCGGGGGCGCCGTGGTGGGCGGCCGTGCCGCTCGTGGCCGCCATCCTCGTGCGTTGCGGCACGGTCCCCGCCCATTGCTGGATGACCGACTGGTTCGAGCACGCCTCGTTCGGCATCGCGCTCCTGTTCGTGATCCCGCTCACCGGCGTCTACGCGGCCGTCCGCCTGGTCTTGCCGATCTGCCCCCCCTGGGTCCTGGAGAGCATCGGCTTGTTCTCGATGGTCACGGCGATCTACGCGGCCGGGATGGCGACGATCCAGCGCGAGACCCGTCGCTTCTTCGCCCACTTCTTCCTGAGCCATGCGTCCCTCGTGCTGATCGGCCTGGAGATGCACAACGAGCTCTCGCTGACAGGGAGCCTCTGCCTCTGGTTCTCGGTGATGATCAGCCTCGGCGGCTTCGGCCTCACCCTCCGGGCGATCGAGTCGCGGTTCGGGCGGATCTCGCTGGCCGACTACCACGGCCTCTATGCCCACTCGCCGACCCTGGCCGTCTGCTTCCTGCTCACGGGATTGGCGTCGGTCGGGTTCCCGGGGACGCTCGGGTTCGTGTCGACCGAGATCCTGGTCGACGGCACGATCGAGGCTCGGCGGTTCGTGGGGATGATCGTGGTCGCCACCACCGCCCTCAACGGGATCGCCGTGGTGCGGGCCTATTTCCTGCTCTTCACCGGCAGCCGCCACGTCTCGACGGTCTCGCTCGGGATCGGCACGCGCGAACGCGTGGCCGTCCTCACCCTCTCGGCATTGGTCCTGGGGGGAGGTTTCTATCCTCAGCCGGGGGTTGCCAGCCGCCAGCGCGCCGCCGAGCAGATCCTCATCGATCGCGCCGAGCGGCACGAGGTGGCCGGCCGAGACCCGAAGGCCGGGCCCCACGACCCTTCGCACGATTCGGAGACGCACCCGAGCCCCGGCCCGGTGCATCCTTGAGCGGCCCGGTGCTTGTCAGGACCACTCGTTTTCTCGACAATTGTGGTGGACCACGAGTACATCCAGCCTTCCACGAGGGGGATCATGGCAGAATCCGCTCCGCGGGCCGCGTCGGGCTTTCAGCTCAAGGTCTGGCAACTGGCCGCGCTCCCCGTGTTCGTGGCCGTCGTGATCCTCAACATCCAGGATCAGCGGCTCACCGACCCGAAATTGATCGCCCTGGCCGTGGCGGGGTTCGTGCTCTACGGCGTCCTCGGCTGGATTGGCTGGAGGCTGATCCGCCCGTTCGAGGGACGGTTCGGGAGGTTGGCGGTCCTGGCCGCCTATTTCTCGGCGATGGCCGCGCTATTCCTAGTCGCCACCGGCGTCTTCCTGTCGATCGAGCTGGCCTACTTCCGCTGAGATCCGGAGCGCATCGAGACGACTCCCGAAACGCCGGGGTGACGGGCCGGCCTCGCGTGATATACTGGAACCGGGGATGGACGATTCGCATCCCGCGAACGAGGTCGTCCCCGCCTTGAGGTCGTGGCTCGGGTCGGATCATCGGGAAAACATTGTCCAAGGGGGAGTTCGTCCCTCATGGCCGAGATGAAACAGCCGGGCGAATGGATCGCGGACCGGTTCCAGGTGTTCGAGGTCTACCAGGGGGGGATGAGCGTCGTCTACGTGGTCAATGACCACTTCGGGACGACGGGGCGTCAGCTCGTCGCGCT
>CALKTZ010000333.1 GCA_937997355.1 uncultured Planctomycetales bacterium
GGCGACGAGTACGCCGCCGAGCTGAAGGTGATGTTCCATCGCAAGCTGGGGCTCACGCCGCGGAGCTGGGTGATTTGGTACTATACGTTTGGGGTCCATTGCTCGAAGAAATTCACCCGAAGTCACGCCCACCTGTTCCACTTCGTCAAGGACCCCAAACGTTTCACCTTCAACGACGAGGCCATCCGCGTCCCCTCGGCGCGGCAGCTCGTCTATTTCGACGAACGGGCCGATCCCAAGGGGCGTGTCCCCGACGATACCTGGATCCTCCGGCCCCAGAACCTCCCCGACGGCTTCAAGCCCGAGGAAGATACCTGGTACTTCCCCCGGGTCTGCGGCACCTTCAAGGAACGCGCCGGCTGGCACGGCTGCCAGATGCCCGAGCAGCTCCTCGGCCGGATCATCCGATCCTGCTCGAATCCCGGGGAAACCGTGCTCGACCCGTTCGGCGGCAGCGGCACCACGCTGGCCGTCGCCAGGAAGCTGGACCGGCGGTTCCTCGGCTTCGAGCTCTCCCCCGAATATGCGAAGGCGATCGACGAACGACTCGCCGCGACCTCCATCGGCGATCCCCTCCTGGGAGCCGCCGAGCCCCTCGCCGGGGGCAAGGGACGCAAGCTCAAGAAGGGTTGAAGCGGCAGAGGCGCGGAGTCATTCGTCTATTCCGCGCGCCTCGGTTTCCGCGTCTTCGACGCCGCTTTCGCCAGGTTTTGCCGGAGCTTGTGGGCGGCGATCCGCTCGATCAGCTCGTACGGAATCGGCCGATCGAGCGGGAATTGCAAGTTCCCCTTGGGTCCGGCGTAAGGCGCGATCGCCTCTTCCAGCTCCTCATCGCCGGAGACCGGCGGATAGAGGCCGATATGCTGCTTGAATGCCGCGAAATGAATGAGCACTCCCTGCTGCATGAACGTGGGCATCCGGTAGCTGATCGTTTCCGTCGCGTCGGGTGCGACGGCTCGAATCGTCCGCCTGATCCGTTCCAGGATCTTCCGAATTTCGGGCGAGAACCCGGCGATGTAGTCGTCGATCGTCTCCGACATCGAACCCACCTCCCGGAAGGAAAAGGGAGAAATTCCACTCAGCCGATCGTCCGTTTCCCCTCACTCATCGCCCGACGGCCCATACAATCCGGGGACCGGGATGTCGTTGAGTCGGAGATAGACGAGCAGGTGCGATCGGTGGTGGATGATGTGGTTGAGCACGAAGCTCCGGATCACCGCCGCGCGCGGCATGGTGAAGATCGGATTTCCTCCCTTCGACAAAGTCCAAGGGCTCCAGACATCCTCGGTCTCGGTGATCGCCTTGCGGGCGGCGGCGACATTCCTGTCGAAGAGCGCGACGATCTCCTCCCGGCTGGTGAGCTTCGGCGACATGTATGGGACGCCGCCGACCGGGGCGAGATCCAGCCCCGGCTTCGTCAGGACCTCGACGAGCCAGTTGGGGATATCGGCAAGATGGTTGGCATTCCAGCCGATCGTGTGCGATTTGGGATGGGCCTGCCAATCGAGCTTGTCGTCGGGAATCCGTTCCAGCACCTTGCGGGTATTGATCATCTCGTGATCGAACTCGGGCAAGAGCGTTTCCGTGAACGTGAACGCCATGGGACGATCCTTCCAAAATCAAACGAGTCGTGTCCGTTCAAACCGCCGGATTGATACCAGATATCGACAATAAGTCAACGTCAGTACACTAATTCTGAATCGACCCCATTCCTCGGCAGAAGTCGCGGACCTCCTGCCCGTAGCGATCGCGGTTGAGTTGGAGCAGCGAGACGTCGTGAGTGGAGGCGGGGAGCATGACGAGCCGCCCGTGCGACCGGACGCGGTCGAACAGGGCTTGGGCTTCCTCGGGGCGGGCGAGGGGGTCGGCGTCACCGGCGAGGATCAGCACCGGCACATCGGCCGGGATTCCGTCGATCGCCCTGATCGGCGAAATCTCGTCCAGATGTGGGAGCATGAAAAGGCCGACGAGCCGCAGCCCCGCATAGGCGATTTGATGGATCGGCGAGGGGAGATAGGTTTCGGTCCGGTGCCAGACGGCCGTCTTGAGATCCCGGTAGGGGCTTTCGAGGATGTAGCCCGAGACGCGATGCCCCAACTCCTCCGAGGCGAAGAGGGCCGTGGCCGCGCCGAGCGATGTCCCCAGGATGAGGATCGGTCGACCGGGGCGGCGTTTCTCAAGGAAATCGACGGCGGCCAGGACATCCTGCCGGGCGCCGTAACCGATGTCGTGGAAGTCCCCCGAGGAATCGCCATGACACCGCAGCGACGGCATGAGCAGGGTATAGCCCATCGGCGCCAGGAACTCGGCATATTTCAGGCTGTTCCGCCGACTCCCCTTGTTGCCATGGAGGATGAGGATGCTCGGGGCATCGTCTCGGCCCTCGACGTACCACGCGCCGATGTCCTGGGCGTCTCGCGTCCTGAGCCGATGCTCCTCAAGCTTCCCCCAGGGCGCGGAGGGGGCTGGTTCCTCGAACCGCGCGTGCGGCCGACGCGTCAGCTTGAGGACCACCAGCGCGGAGATCCCCAGCCAGAGGCCGACCAGCAGGAGCAGCGCGATCCCCCACCGCCGCACCTGACGCCTGGTGATCCGGGAGGAACGTATCGCACGGCGTGGCGACTTCGCGGCATCGGCGATCGCCAGATGTTCATCGGGACGGGGAAAGGTCTGGTTGAAGTCCAAATCCATGTCCTCGTTCGATAGAATCGCAGGTCATCGGACGTATCCTTCCCTCGCTTCCGCTCTCTTGCTCAACCAGGAGACTTTCCATGTCCGCTCTCACCCCCTCCCATCGCGTTGCCACGGTTCGTCCCGTCGAGGAGGCGGAGGCCGATCCAAAGGGGAAGGTTGCCGCGATCTTCGCCGACATCAAGGCGACCAAGAAGATCGACTTCGTCCCCCTCATGTGGCGCACCCTGGCCACGAGCCCGCTGCTGCTCGAATCGGTCTGGACGAACCTCAAGACCTTGATGCATCCCGAAGCGGTCGGCCGGGAAGCCCGGCTCGACGCCCGGACCCGCGAGATCATCGCCCTGGCCGTCTCCGCGACCAACGCCTGCCCCTACTGCACCAACTCGCACACGGCCGCGCTCCGCAAGCAGGGGGTCGATGACGAAACCCTCGGCGAGATCATGGCCATCGTCGGCCTCTTCAACATGACCAATTCCCTCGCCAACGGGTATCAGATCGAGCCCGACGTGCTGCCCCCCGTAGAGTAGGGTGCGAATACAGAAAATGGATTTCCACCGACGAATTGGATTTGTCGGCTCGGCGCGCGTCTCCCGATCCCGCCGAAACCGACGACCGTCAGGTCTTTAATTTCCTGTGCGTAGGCTCGCGAAAAACGGGACGGGCACGCCACCTCGTTCCGAGCCAGTCCCGTTTTCGCTCCGGCTCTCCATGCAGCACGGGCCCACGGAAAATGGGGACGGGCACGGCGCTTTGCTTCGAGCCGGTCACCATTTCCGCTCCGGCTTGATCCCATTCGTCTCGCCTCACATCAACGTGTTGTGCGGCGCGGTGCCGTCCTGTCTGGCCGTCAGCTCCTCGACCTTCGCTTTCAATTCGTCCACCTCGGCGCGGGTGGCCAGGTTGAGCTTCTTGAGGGCCGCCTGCACGGTCTCGTCCACGCGGGATTGGAATTCGCCTCGCGCCTTCTCCGACTGGCTCAAGAGCGAGTCGATGAACTCCTTCCCCTCCTGCTCCGAGAACTTGGCCTGGGAGGCGAGCTCCTTGGCCATCTCCTCGGCCTTTTCCTTCGTCAACAGGGCAAAGCCAACGCCCGTGAGTAGGGTCTTTTTGATCAGGTCGATCATCGGAATGGACCTCCGCGCTTGATGTGAGAGGACCCCCGGAAATTCGAGACCGCCAGGCTTCCGGGGGGAAGCTCGCTCCATGATAACCGATTCGTCAATCGGGTTCGATGAGTCCGGGGAGAGTGCCGATGTCGAGCGGCTTGTTCTCGCCGGCCTGACGCGCGGCATTGGGGTCGGAGCCATCCTCGCCGCGGTGCGAGGCCCGCAGGAACGCGATCAGGTCGGCCATGTCCGGCTTGGGGATCGTCTTCTCGAACCCTTCGGGCATGAGGGACTGCCCGGTGCCAGCCATCTCCTCGATGCTCGCGCGGAGCAAGGTGTCCTGGGCGTTGTCGCCGCGACGGAGCGTCACGCTGGTCGCCGTCTCCCCGGCGATGATGCCGGAATAGGTCCGGCCGCTCGTGTCGTTGACGACATACTGGATGTAATCGGGGAGGACGTACTGGTTCGGGTCGAGGATGTGGACGAGCAGCGCGGCGGGATCGCGCGAGGGGGAGCCGGTGAGATCCGGCCCCACGGCGAAGCCCTGGTCGCCGATCTTGTGGCAGGTCCGACATTCGCGGGCGAACACCCCGGCCCCTCGGGCGGCATCGCCGGGTTGCCGGAGGACCGGCGTGTAGTCGGCGAGCACCTGGGCGCGATTGCTTGAGCCGGCCTGGCCGAGCACCTTGTTCGCCAGCTCGACAAGTTCCTTGTCGCGGCTCTTGAGCAACTGCCCCCGCTGCGACGGGGCGATCAGGGCGGGGCCGATGCCGCTCCCGGGTTTGGCCATCGCCTGGAGCAAGAGCTTGGTCCATTCGGGGCGAGTCAGCAGCGAAGCCACCGATGCCGTGCGGACCGCCGGCGCGAAGCCTCGCATGTGTTCCAGAATCAAGGCTCCCGCCTCGGGCGATCCGGTGTCGGCCAGCGCGCGAACCGCCGCGATCTGCAACGCCTGCGGCTGCCGGGGTTCGATGAGGGTGGCGAACGCCTCGCGCGACTCCGCGAGGGGCAAGATTCCCAATACTTCCACCGCCGCGACCCGGTCGGCATCGGCCGCCTTGTCGTCAATCGCCGTCTTTCGCGACTCCTCCGTCAAGGTCGATAGCAGGCGAGCCCCCGGCTGATTGGCGTCGGAGGAATTCCCCAGGGCGAGGCGCCCCCCCGCCTGGTTCAGACCGCGCCCGAGCGCCAGGATGATCGACCGCGCCAGGGCTCCCGGTTGTCCGTTCTTACCGGGCAGGGCCGCGGCAGCATCGAGCACCCGGCCGATTTCCTCGGGCTGATTCCGCACGCCGACGATCGTGGCGAGCTGCCCGATGAATGCCGAGAACGCCGAGATCCCCCCCGCGAACGTCTTCCCCTCGGGCTCCTTGAGCAACTCCACGAGCATCCTGTCGGACGTGGTCGCCAGCGAGCTGAGGACCGCCGCGCGGGTCCATTGGTCGGCCGCGTCGCGCCGGGCGATCGCCGCCAATCCGGCCACGGCGCGGGTATCCTTCATCTCCCCCAGGCTGAACGCGGCCTGATAGCGGACCACCGGGCTGGGATCGGCCGCCAGCGCGAGAGCCTTATCGCGGATCACCGGCGATCGGTTGATGCGAGACTCGGAGAGGATCAGCCCTTGCGCCCTCACGTGCGGCTCGGGGTCGGCCATCGCGAGGAGCAATTCCTCGTCGCGCATGGCGTTCAGCCCTTCGAGCGACCAGAGGGCGTTGACCCTGGGGGGTGCAAACACCGCTTTTTGATCCTTCACGATCGCGCGCAACGGCTCGATCGCACTCCTGTCCTGCCGCTCGTAAATCAGGCGATGGGCCGTGTCGCGATACCAGGCGTCGGGGCGTTTCAGGAGTTCGACCAGCTCGGCGGTTGCCGCGACACTCAGGTTCGGCGGGATCTTGTAGGCGAAGCCGGGGGGGGCGATCCGGTAGATCCGCCCCTGATTGCGCCCCCGCTTCAGGTCGAGGTGCTTGACGACATCGAGCGGGATGTGGATCGCCTCCAGGATCTCGCGGCTCAGGTCGAGGACGTGGAGCGTCCCATCCGGGGCGTTGACGAAGTTGACCGGGCGGAACCAGTTGTCCGACGACCGGACGAACTCGGTGTTCTGCTCGTTCGGGGCGCGATCGGCCTTGAAGGTGGCGCCTCCGTCCGGCACCAGGATTCGCCGATGCACCAGGTTGTTCTGGGCGTCGCCGACGAACACGTTGCCGTAGAACTGGGCCGGATAGACCGAGCCCCGATAGACGGTCGTCCCGGCGGTGGCATCGGCAACATGGTGGCTGGCCCCCGCCGAGTTGGCCGAGCGGGCGCCGTGCGCGATCCGACGGCTCGACCGGATCTGCCGCCAACGCTCGATCGGGCTGATCCGGAAGATCGGCATGCCGCCGCCGAGGATATTCTG
>CALKTZ010000334.1 GCA_937997355.1 uncultured Planctomycetales bacterium
TGGGACGGGAGTCAAATCCAACAAGGGCCGCCTCTATTTGCAGGCGACCATCTCCGACAATCTCATCATCTGGACCTCGGATTTCCTCCAAGCCAGGTCCGCGTTGGGCGCGAATCCGACCGCGTTCAGCATCGGGAATTCCGGCTCGATCGATCCCGGCGAAGCCGGCTTGACCATGACGGGGAATCGATATCTCTCCTATCCGGGACAGTCGGTCCTCCCGTCGCTTGAAGTCGCTTCCGCGACGATCAACCAGACCTCGATCGTCGATCAATCAATCCCGTTGCCGGGACAGACTCAAGCCGTGTCGAACCTGGGACTCGTGAACGACACCGGATCCAGTTCGTCCGACAAGATCACGTCCGACGGGCGGCTCGCCTTCGATCCGATCTCCCCGATCCTGAGATATGAGTACAGCCTTTCCGGTCCTTCCGGCCCGTTTATCGCCCTCGATCTCGGCCAGGGGACGACCTTCCTTCCCGTAGGCCTCGTGTCGGGAACGAACACGGTCTATCTCCGGGCCGTGGACGGCTTCGGGATTTCGCGAGGCATCTCGTCCTACACCTTTACGTATGACACGACGTCCCCGGGAATACCGCTGAACCTCCGGTTCGTGAGCGACACGGGAGCCGTGGCCGACGATCGCGTCACCAGCAATGCCATGCTCACGCTCGCCGCGCCGATCGGGCAGCAATACGAGTACAGCCTGAGCGGGGCCGAGGGGACCTATCTCCCGATCACGTTTGCTGCGGGGCAAATGTTCTGGCCGTCCGGTATTCAGCAGGGATATAACACGGTTTTTGTGAGGGCATTGGATCAGGCCGGGAACCGAGGACCGGCCGCTTCGCTCGGTTTTTTCTACGACACGACTCCCCCCGGTGCCGTCACCGGCCTTCGAATCGCGATCGGTCCGGGATCGGATACCACGGGCATTTCCACGAACGACGGTCGCGTCCTCTTCAATCCCGTCTCCGACGCGGCCCGCTACGAGTACAGTCTGACGGGAGGCGCGAACACCTATGCACCGGTGAACTTCACGGGCTGGATGGCATTCCTGCCGGCGGGGCTCGTGCAGGGAGGCAATACGGTGTTCGTGAGAGCCGTCGATTCCGCCGGAAATCCCGGAGCGGTGTCCCAGATCACATTCATCTACGATACCGTGGCCCCGGCGGCCGTGACGGCGGTCGTCGGCAAGGCAAATGGCCTGGTGAGCTTCACGCCGTCCGACGGCGGGACCCACTATCAGTATCGAGTCGGCACTTCCAGCGACTACGTCGATGTGGGTTCGGCGACCAGCTTTCGCCTCTCGACGCCGAGTCTCCGCGCCCGGAAAATCTATATCCGCGCAATCGACGCGGCGGGAAACATCGGCCCGGAGAAGATGGTCGTCGTCCCCGCGATGGGTCTGCGAGCCTATCAAAAGATGCGCCGGGCCCTGGCCTTGAAGGCCCGCCACGCTCGTCTGGTTCGGATGTTCCGATGAATTGAATCGACAGTTTGAATGCCGCTTGTCGTCGCGGCATCCTCGCCGAACGATCCGCCCTTCCGAATCATCGACTCAGCGTTGCATCTTGGCGTTCGACTCGGCGGTTCCCGGCCCTTGCGGCTGCGGATCGGCCAGGAAACGAATGGGCCTTCCTTGAAGCTCGTTCCACTGCTCTTGCTGAGGCCGCGAGAGCTTGTGAAGGATGGATCGAGCGAAGGCTTCCTCGGTCTCGGCGGGCCTTCCCTGCTGCTTTCGGATGCTCTCGCGATTCGCGATCAATTGGGTGATCGATGCCCGCTGCTCGGCCGACAGCCTGAGGTAGTCGGCGATGATGGGACGCGAGACGCACGCGGTCGGTCCCTCCCATTGCAGGTCGAGTTGTTGAAGCCGTTCGAGTTGTGTCGGGGAGAGATGCTCGCTCAGCCATTGTGTCTGATGCTCGTCGATTACCCGACGCGCCGTCAGGACTCCCGGGCCGCTCTGACCGTGCAATGCCGTTGCCCTGCGTTGCAACTCGCTCCCGAGGGTTTTCGCTTCCGAGATGAGCTTTGGAGTGAGTTGAAGTTCCTGCTGAATCTCTGGCCGCGTGAGCAGGAGGATCAAGGCGGTCCGGCTTCCCTGCCGGTTTCGAGTGAGATGGATTTCTTGCCCCCACCCCGCCCGCTCCGACGCAAGGCCACAAAGAAGGAACGCGAAGGACCAAACGATTGAAGACACCCTCAAACCTTGGCCCATGATCGTTCCCTTCCACAGTCCATCAAAATACCGCGGACGATTTCTCGACGGAGAGAATGCAGCGGGAAACGCCTCTGCCTCCCGAATGGGCGACGTTATACGGCGTTTTTCCGATCCGAGAAAGCCCAGTGTGCCTCGCCGATCGAGACGATCGGCGGGACCGACTCGACTCAATTCGGAGACTTGATGGCCTATGAACGACGAAATCCTCGGCTCGCGTAAGTCGCGCGCCGAGGATTTCGTCTTCGTCGTGGTTGGATGAATTCAGGCAATCCAGGCTTCGTCGGGGATGTTCGCGAGGCCCGGTCGCGGGTCGCGTTCGTTTCAGTTCTCGTCGAAGTTGAATTGCCCGGCATCGCCGCCATCAAAATTATTCGACTGTTGTCTTTGAGTCGAGCGCTTGCTCTTGCTGGTCGACTTGGTGGTCTTCGATTTCGCGGTGGTCGATTTTTTCGAGGTGGAGGACGACGCCGTATCCTTGGCGGGGTCGGCGGATTTCTCGGTCGACGAGCCGTTTGCCGACTTGGAAGCCGCGTCTCCCGAATTCCGTTCCCTGCCGGGGCCTCCGAAATTCGGCCGCAGCTTCGTCACGTCGAAGGGAGCGCCTTGAAGTTTCTTGTAGGCGGCCAGCTGATACTTGGTCAACACCTTGTAGGCCGCCTGGGTGGCCTTATTATCGAGCTTCTCGGACGCCGATCGTACCTGATCGAACTGGGCCTTGACCTCGGGCTGTTCCATGAACTTCTTCATGGCTTCGCGATCCGGAGGACCGCCACCCCCTCGCCTGCGGCCGCCGCCATTGCCGTTCGCCGCATTGGCCTGGATATCCCCTTTTGCGGCTGCACCAGCCTGGCCGTTGTCTTTCGAGGCCGCCCCGGCATTATCCTGATTTTCTCCGCCGCCATTCCGATTCCGCATGGAACGGAAGAATTCCCCCTGCTTGGAGAAGACCTCGCGCTGGGCCGTTCGACGATCGTTCAGAACAGCCTGAATGGCCACGACCTGTGTCTCGTCGAGCTGGATCTTCTCGGCGACGTCGGGACGAACGAGCGCATTCAGCCCCTGGGACTGGATCTGAATCTGATTGAGCCGTTGGAATTGCTTGCCCGACAAAACCCGGGCAAGAGTTTGGTTCGCCTGCTGTTCAAGCTGCTCCGAAGCTTCTCTCATTTGCTGGAATCGGGCTCTTCCCTCTTCGCGTTGATCGTTCTGAGGCTGCTGCCCCTGTCCCTGCTGCTGGTTGGCGTTCAACGCGTAGGGGCTGATCTCGTAGGTCGAGACGAAGCGATCCCCGTTGCCCCCCGCCGCGGCACCCGCACCTCCCTGAGCCGCGTTGTTATTCCGTCCACCCCGGCGCCCGCCGCCATTCCCGTTCCCGTCTTGCTGACGCATCCTTTCGAACAATCGCTGGCGTCTTTGCGTGTAGTCTTCGTTCAACGCAGTGAGCTGATTCTTTTGCTTGTCCGTAACCTTCAACTCTTCCTGAACGACCGACCTCAATGCCAAACTCAGGAGGGAATCGCCTCCCGGGCCGCCGAAACCGCCTCGTCCACCAAAGCCGCCAGGGCCGCCGAAACCGCCTCGTCCACCGCCACCACGTCCCTGCCCCCCGCCGGGGCCTTGAGCCCAGCCGTTGAGAGCAAGCGTTGCCGTCAGGAGGAGCAAGCCGCTGGTCAGAAGCATGACTCGGATTCGTGACATTGCAACAACCTTCGGCGCCAGGCCGGGCGAGGAACCATACGAGGTGAGATCAAGGATTCATATGAGGTAAGTCAGCGCTACCTTGATAATAGCGTCAAGGCCCGGGCAAATGTCCACGAATTTTCCAGGCAAGCTCGGGAACTTCCTTCCAGAGCCAACTCGAAGGCATGATTGGGTTTCGCGCGACGCCGCGGGAATCTCAATGGCCCGACATGTGTCAAAAGATCATGCTTCGTAGGAGTGCAACGAAACGCCTCAATGGATGAAGCGAGGCCAAATCAGCCAGAGGGTGAGTCCGAGGGTTGCCAGTGCCGTCGTGA
The DNA here is from genome assembly GCA_937997355.1 of uncultured Planctomycetales bacterium. Lineage (GTDB taxonomy): Bacteria > Planctomycetota > Planctomycetia > Isosphaerales > Isosphaeraceae > CALKTZ01. Next base: position 4,243 of record CALKTZ010000334.1, read on the forward strand.
TTCGAATCATCCATCGGTAGAGGAAGAATCTCCGAGAGTCGCGGAGAATGGCATCCGACGGTTCCTCGTCGGTTTCCTGCTCAATCCGGGCTGGCCGCTCCATGGTCCGGACGATGTTCATCGCCAGGAGGTGAACAATCCAGATCAACAAGAACCCAAGCCCCTGGTCGAGCCAGGATTTCCAGGGAATCGGCGGGAGGGAAGGCTTCCACCGCGAGGGGAGGGTCAAGGAGCCATCGGGCTGATAGACGGTTAACCGGGTGGATTTGGTGTCAGACTTCGAGCCGTCGCTCACGCGAACCATGAGCGTCAAGGGCTCGGGTGTCCCCTTGGCCGGGGTTCCCTTGATCCGGCCGAGCGCCGAGTCGAATTCCAGACCTTCCGGCAAGGGCCCCTGAACGGACCACTTCCTCAGGCCCGTTCCGCCGCTTGCCGCGAGGGCGAGCGAGTACGGCCGGCCGGCGATCGCCTCCGGCAACCCCTCGTCCGTGGTGATCTTGAGCGGCTCAAGCGGCTCCGTCGAGGCTTCGCCGGCCTTCGAAGGCGACGCGGGGACGTCGATCGCCTTGGGAATCAGGACCATGATGACCATGGTCAGCAGGAGGATGAAGAGCAAGGCTCCCGTCAACTTGGTGACAACGACGGCGACGAACGAATCCTCGCCGGAGCCGCCGAATTCCAGGCCGTGGGACCCTCCGCGTCTAGTCCGTCGCATCGCCTTGACCTCTCGACGTTTGCCGTCTCGCTTGACCGACCGGGCATTCCAACAATCCGCCTCGACCTCGAACTTCAGGCGGCCTTGAACGAATCGCCACGCGACGAATGCCCCGAGCCTGCCCGTTCATCGAACATCTTCTTGACGATGCTTCGATAGAGCGAGTTGGACTGCTCCATGCTGACGTTGATCAGTTCCACGGCATCCTTGAGGCTGTTGAGGGTCTTCGCGAGCTGCTCCTGGGTCGAGCGACTCGACTTCTCATACGCCGACGCCCACGAATTCCCGAGGCTCTCGATCGCCACGCAGGCGCGTTCGAGACCGTGCTGGATCTCCTCCAACCGAGGATCGGGCTTGGAGGGCCTGGTCAGGGCGGCCTCGATCCGGGAGAGGGACAGGATCCCGCGCTGAATCTCCTCCAAATGTGGGTCGGGGCCGGCCGGCTTCGTGAGGGTTGCCTCGATCCGAGAGAGCGAGAGCACCCCCGACCGCAACGATTCGCCGGCCGAACCGATGGCTTCCATGTCGGCCCCGATCCGTCCGATCGCGCTCACCCCCTGCTGAAATTGACCGAACGCCGAAGGGAGCTGGCCGACCGAGTCCGCGAACCGCTCGATCGGCGAGGTCAGCCGTTCGCCGAGCATCCTGGCCTGGGCTTCGAGGGTGGCGGCGGCCGGGGCCAATGATCCCGCCAGGTCCGCCCGCAGCTTGTCGAGATGGGGCGCGATCAGCTTGTCAATCCCCGCCGCCAGGGGGTCCGTCGTCCCGACGCGCGGCAGGAGCTGCTCGACCACCCAGCGATCGATCCGCGCCAGGAGTTCTTCCGACCGCCGGAACACCAGGGTCTGCACCAGCATCAAGGCGGCGCTCAGGAAGAGGGCGAGCAAGGTGCTGTCGAACGCGATCTGCAAGGCGGAGGTCACGCTCGTCAGATTGTTGAGAAATCCGTCGAGGTCCTTCACCATCGGCAGGACCAGGCTGATATTCATCAGCGCCTTCGAAATCCCCTCGACGGTTCCGATGAAGCCAATCACCGGAAGGAGATAAAGAATATAGCGGGTGAGCGTGAAGCGTCCCGCCATCTGCTCCTGATCGAGGGCCGACGATTCTCGATTCACTTCCATCAACTGGGAGACGGATGGGGAATGCGACTCTTCCAGGAAGTTGGCGAGCTGCCGCGTCCGGACGTGAAGGAGTCGCGAATCGTCGTCGGAAATCCTGGCCGGCGCGGCGGAGGCATCGGC
>CALKTZ010000335.1 GCA_937997355.1 uncultured Planctomycetales bacterium
AAACCCAGGGCTTGCCGAGCTTGATCGCCACGTCATTGATGAGATAGCGGGTTTCGAAGTTGTCGGTGCCGTCCATGATCAGGTCGGCGTCCTCGACCAGGTCGAGGATATTGGTGTGATCGATATCGGTGACGACGGTCTCGATTTCGACCGCGCCGTTGATCTTCCGAAGCTTCCGCGCGGCGGCCTCCGCCTTGGGAAGATTCTCGGCGACGTCCACCTCGTCGAACAGGATCTGGCGTTGAAGATTGTGGACCTCGATGAAGTCTCGGTCCACGATCCGAATGTGGCCGACGCCGGCCCGGACGAGATGGTTGGCGAGGACGGTCCCGAGGGCGCCGCAGCCGCAAAGCGTGACCCTGCTTTGCATGAGTTTCTGCTGCCCATCCACGCCGAGCTGAGGGAAACGGATCTGGCGACTGTAACGGTCCAGGGGGTCGGGCGTCTCGGCGTTCATGAAACCTTTCTTCCTCAAGCGATCGATTCGCGATGCAATGTTAATGCAAGTTGCGGATCCGAGAAAATCACAAGAACCGGAAATCAACCGCCGGCCACGGCCGGGATGATGCTGACCTCGTCCTTGTCTCCGACGGGAGTTTCAAGGTCTTCGAGATAACGGATGTCTTCATTGTTCACATAGATGTTGACGAAGCGTCGAAGTTCCTCGCCGTCGAAGAGCCGCTCTTTCAGCCCAGGGAACTGAGTGCCGAGCTGATTGAGGATTTCGCCCACGGACGAGCCGGCGGCCTCAACGCGGTCCTGGCCGCCGGAATGGGGACGAAGCGGGGTTGGGATGCGTACGACGGGCATGGTCGAGAATATCCTTCAGAAAAGGGAGAGACTAATGGAATGAGGCATGACCGGCCGTTGTGCCGAGGCGCGGCGATTGCGGTTTTTTCGACAATGCCGCGCCCTGTCGCATTTCGGAGTAAGATCAGGTTGCAGAGGCGACCAAATCCGCCGGCGTTGTTCGGCCCGCCGATTCGACGAGCGACTCGAATTCTTCCATGGTGGGCCGGATCACGACCGGCTTCGCCAGCCGTTCGAGCATCACTTCCTGCGTCTTGAGGCCGTTGCCGGTGATGCAGAGGACCGTGGACGCGTCTCGATCGATGCGCCCCTGTTCGATCAGCTTGCGGGCGACCGCCAGCGTGACGCCTCCGGCCGTCTCGGCCCAGATCCCTTCGGTTTCCGCGAGCAGGGCCATCGCATCGACGATCGCCTCGTCGTCGACGTCCTCGCACCATCCCCCAGTTTGGCGGATCAGTTGCGACGCGAAATAGCCGTCGGCCGGGTCGCCGATGGCCAGGCTCTTGGCGATCGTGTTCGGCGTGCGGATCGGCCGGACTTTCTTGGCGTCGGTCTTGACGGTCGCGGAGATCGGGTTGCAGCCGGTCGCCTGGGCGCCGAACAGCTTGGTCTTGACCGGGCCGTTGAGGAAGCCCAGTTGCTCGAATTCCTTGAACGCCTTATGGAGCTTGCCGATCAGGCTTCCGCCCGCCATGGGGGCAACGATCTGATCGGGGGCCCGCCACCCCAGGTCCTCGGCGATCTCGAAACCCATCGACTTCGACCCCTCGGCATAGAAGGGGCGGAGGTTGACATTGACGAATCCCCAGCCGAAGCGAAAAGCGATCTGAGAGCAAAGCCGATTGACCTGATCGTAGTTGCCCTCGACGGCGACCACCTTGGCACCGTAGATCGTGGCTCCCAAAACCTTACCTTGCTCCAAATTATCCGGAATCAGGACATAGGCTTCGAGGCCGGCCGCCGCGGCGTTGGCGGCCACGCTGTTCGCCAGGTTGCCGGTCGAGGCGCATCCGACCGTTTCGAAGCCGAACTCGACCGCCTTGGAGAGAGCCACGGCCACGACCCGATCCTTGAAGGAGAGGGTCGGGTGATTGACGGCATCATTCTTGATGTAGAGCTCCGAGACTCCCAGGGCCTTCGCCAGACGATCGGCTCGAACGAGGGGAGTTGCGCCGACGTTCAGCCCGACGGTCGGATTGCCGTCGACCGGGAGCAACTCGCGATAACGCCACATCGTTGCGGGACGAGCCTGGATGGCCTCCCTCGACATGGTCCGAGCCACCTCGTCGTAATTGTAGGTGACTTCCAGAGGCCCGAAATCCTCCGTGCAGAAGTTCAGGGCTTCCTTGGGGTAGAGCTTTCCGCAGAGACGACACTTCAAACCCGTGACGAGTTGATCGGACACCGGCAAAACTCCGGAAATATAGGACCTGCAACGCGGGGGAACGGTCCCAGCACGCAAGCGGTAGACTCAAGTCGCTAGGGATTGACCGACGGAAACGCCAGGCCTTGGCGGATCCCATCAGGGCAATTCAATTGGCCGCGTAGCTTCTTCCAGAGGGCCGAGAAGAATCGGCTAAGGGTGGGATAGGATAAAGGGGACTAAGAGTGGGGATCGTTGTGGATAACCACCTCAGACCATCTTATCTGTCCCATTCGCATCGTCCGGGGTACGTTCAAGAAATTTCTTGAGCGTCTGCCGCTCGGCAACACGGGGAAGGAGTTAGCACCAGCATCCGCATTATCGCGGACCGGTTGCTGTGGCGTCACAGGGCCCGACCCTCAGCCACTCTGGATAAGATGCGCACCAAATTGGAATGTTCAAACTCTATCCTGCTTGGTGACGAATCGTCAAGTC